>JBGQJH010000201.1:0-5339 GCA_041498935.1 Pyrinomonadaceae bacterium
CAGCTCTCGGAAACGCGGGTCTGATCGCAACGACTCCAGATGCGGATCGACGCGCACGAAGGTAAAGCCGACGGCATGTTCGCGTTCGGCCTGCGCCAGCCAGTTGAAAGCACTATCGCGATCGCCCAGCAGGCAATAGATGATCGCGATTTCGTAAGCGGTCACCCACTGCTGCTGCCGCCGCTCGAGGATCTCCTGCAACATGAGGTGCGCTTCATCATGCCTGCCAATCGCGGCCAGCAGGTGCGCACGCTTGGCGTGCGTGGTCGGCGTGTCGCCGGCAAAGACCCGCTCCTGCTCGAAGGCAGCCAGCGCTTCGTTGTGCATTCCTTTTCTTTCGTAGGCCCAGCGCAAAACCGTAAGGGCAGCAACGGCTCCAGGATCAAGCTCGAGCGCCTTACGACACTGTTCGATGGCATCGTCAAATCTGCCGGCTAGAAACAGGACGTTGGCCACTGCGGTGGCGAGCACCGGCGACTGCGGGGAAATCTCGCGGGCCCGTTCAATCTCCGCGAAAGCTTCTTCGTGACGGCCCATCGCCGACAAACTGAAGGCGTACCAGCGATGCGCAACCTGCATTCCGGGCTTCAGCAGAATTGCTTTTCGTAGCTCTCGCTCGGCAGTGTTCCAATCGCGTTCGTAGTGAAGTTTTACAAAACCCAATGAAGCATGCGGTTCGGCCAACTCCGGATCAGCGGCAATGGCCCGCATGGCAGACTGCTTCGCGAGTTGCCAGGCCTCCGCCGGCGGCGGCTCAACATACCAGTTAAGGAGCGCATAGCAGTCGGCCAGTTCGGAATGTGCGAGGGCAAACTCAGGATCGAGTTCCACTGCGCGTGTCAACCGTTCGATCGCCTGCCGCAAACCTTCCGCGGTGCGGCGGGTCGCGTAGTAGCGACCGGCCGTATAAAGCTGGCTCGCCTCATCGCTGCCGCTGGGTTGTGTGTCCAGCGCCGGACTCGGGACCGGTGAAGTTACGGAAGTGGGTTCCGGCGCGCGTGAAGAAACGCCGCTTTTGAGTTGTTGCTGGGCCGCTGCCGACGCGAGTGCCGCCGCAGGAATGCCGACAGCGTCTCTACTCAGTTGCGGCAACAGCGCGGTTGCTACCTGCTCTGAAATCGAGTCTTCGATTTGCAGCACGTCAGTCGAGTCTTCATCAAACTGTTCAGACCAGCGAGTTACACCCTCCCTGACACTCAAGAGCTGGGCCGTAACGCGCAAGCGATCGCCGGCCCGGCGCAGGCTACCGACGACAATATAATTGACGCTCAGATCGCGACCAGCCAGAAGCGGATCAGTACCGGCGCCGCGATAACGCAGCACACTGCTGGTCGGGCGCACAATCAGGCGTTGCACATTGCTCAGTCGCGTGATCAGCGCGTCCGTGAGTCCGATGCCGAGATACTCGTCCGCGGTGTTCTCGGTGGGCGAACTAAGAATCGTGAAGGGCAGTACGGCAATCGACTCCTGACCGGTGAGCGAGCGCGCGGGCAGGGTCGGCAGGGCCCCGAGGCGGTGATTTAGTTTCCGCAGCAAGTCATTAAAACGCGGATGCCCGTGCAGGGGATCCAGCTCCGGGTCAACCCCCATCCAGAGCACTTTGGCGTCCTTGATCTCATGCGCGCGCTCTAACAAATCCAAAGCTTCTTCAACCCTTCCCAGACCGCAATGCACCAGCGCCAGATGATAAGGCGAGATGTAGCGGCGCGCGGCGATTGAATCCATTTCAAGCAACACGGCCTCGGCAGCGTCAACGTTGCCGGCCTCCGCGTTAGCGGCTCCCAGCCTGCCCAGCGTGTGCGAAGCTTTGCCTATCGACTCGACACATTTTTGCGCCCCGGCAATCGCGTCGTCGTGGCGGCCCATTCGGCTGAGCAGGAAACTGGAGCCGTAAAGCATCATCAGATTGTTCGGCTCAGCGTCCAGTGTCTCCCGACACATGGCCCAGGCTTCGTCAAAGCGTCGGGCGTGATACGAACACCACACGGCAGTGAAGCGGGAGATGATAGCCAGCGGATCCAGATCGCGTGCGAGTTGGGACTCGCTCACCGACTCAGTAGAACGACCCTCCATCGCCAACTGTAAGGCGTAGTAGATACGCGCTGCCGAATAGTTCGGATCGAGTTCAATCGCGTACAGGTGCTGGCGCTCAGCGCTGGCCCACGCAAAATCGCGACAGAGTATGGCCTGGCCGAGCGCTGTGTAGCCTTCGGCCAGCGTTGGATCGAGCGCCACCGCCGTCGACGCCGCCTCGTAAGCAGATGCCGAGCATTCGGCAAACGGCAACACGGTAAAGCTGCCCAGCCAGTTGTAGTAAGCCGCTATGCCGGCATAGGCGAGGGCGTAGTTTGGATCGAGCGCGATTGCCTGGTGATAACAAACGATGGCCCTGGCAAAACCGTCTTCAGTAAACGTGTTCCAGTAAAATCGTCCGCGCAGGTAAGCCTCGTGAGCTTGCGGATCGTTGGTGCCTCGTTTGGCGAGTCTGACGCGCTCGTCACCGGTCAGGTGGGGAATGATTGCTTCGGCTACATTCGAGGAGATCGCATCTTCCAAACTGAGCACGTCGGTGAACTCTTCATCAAACTGCCCGGCCCACATCGCGGTCCCGTCGCGCACGCTGAGCAACTGAATCGTTACGCGGATGCGATCCTGCGCGCGTCTGACCCGGCCGTCGAGCACGAAAGCAACGCCCAGCTCGCGCCCTGCTACCAGCGGATCAGAGTCCGCGCCGTAGCGCAAAACACTGCTGGTGGGCCGCACGGCAAAACGCCGAACGGCGCTCAGCCTCGTTATCAGTGCGTCAGCCAGCCCGGTCCCCAGATAGTCCGGCCCTGAGTCCGAGCCATGCTGGAGATCCAATAACTTCAGCGGCAGCACTGCTAGCGAGTTCTCGGTGGTAATCGGTTGTGACCGGCGCTGGGCGGCGGCAAGAGGCGAATCCGGCAAATCTGAAATCGGCGAGCCTTCGAGGTAGCGCGTGATGTCCTGGCGCAACTGCTCGGCAGACTGGTAACGCCATTGCGGCTCCTTCCTGAGCGCCCTCATCACTATGTTGTCCAGGGCGCCGGAAAGATCACGACGCAACGACTCCAGCGTCGCGCTTCTCGTCGTGTAGACCTGTTTGAGCGTCGTCGCCTCGTCGTCGACTACAACGAACTTGGGCAACAAGTCTTCTGGTCGCGTGATGATGAAACTGGGCGGCGCGGGCGCCTCTTCGCAAATCACGCGCGCCATCTCATTCGGGGCACGATTGCGCAAACGATAGGGGCGATGACCGGTCAGCAGCTCATACAGCAACACACCGAGCGAATAGACGTCGGTTGTTGGTGACGTTGGCGCGCCTTGTACCTGTTCCGGCGAAGCGTACTCGGGGGTCATCAGACGCATGGCGGTCGCCGTTGGATCGTGAGTGATGTCGCCGACCAGCCCGGGAGCGAGCAGCTTGGCAATACCAAAATCGAGGAGCTTGGGTACGCCTTCGGACGTTACCAGCACATTGGATGGTTTGATGTCTCGATGGACCACCTGCTTCTGGTGGGCGTAGTGGAGGGCGTCACAGATGGCCGTGAAGAGTTTGAGCCGCTCGGCGATGCTCAATTGATGCTCATCGCAGTAGTTGTATAAAGGCTGCCCTTCGATGTATTCCATGACGAAGTAGGGCAGGCCGTCTTCCGTGGTGCCACCATCCAAAAGATGGGCGATGTGTGGGTGATCCAACGCGGCCAGAATTTGGCGCTCGGTACGGAAGCGCCGCAGGATGAAGTCGGTATCCATTCCCCGCTTGACGAGCTTGATCGCCACGCGCTTGTTGAATTCGTTGTCGACGCGGATTGCTTCATAGACAGCGCCCATCCCGCCGCGTCCAATCTCGCGCTCGATGCGATAGGCGCCCAGGCGGCGCCCGATCATGGGATCGTCGAAGTCCCCGCCATGAGCGAGTGCCTCGAGCGAGCCTAACGCGCCTAGTTCTGTTTCACCGTACAACGGCTCTTCGAGCAGGTTTCCGGCGCGCTCGTGTTGCGATAGCAGCGTCTCGACGTCGTTCTTTAAGGCAACATCGCCGGCGCACGCTTCAGACAGGTATCGGCCTCGTTCCTCAGGCACGAGATCCAGCGCCGCCTGGAAAATCACTTCGACTTGTTGCCAGCGTTCGGGGGTCATAAAAACCGATGGCGTAGATTATATTGATTATTAATTCGTAAGGAGAAATCCTGCCGGACTGCCCACCTTGTTCTCGTCTTACTTCTTCTGCATTTCGCCGTAGAGCCAGGCCTTGGCTAATCGCCAGTGACGCTTGATCGTAGTCGGAGTGACGCCCAGCACGTCTGCTGTCTCTTCGATTGAAAGGCCGCCGAAATACCGCAGTTCCACCATGCGCGCTTTTTGCTCGTCGAGAACCGACAAAGCCTTGAGTGCATCGTCGAGCGCGATCAGGTCGGCGCTGCGCTCGACCGCTCGATCTATGTTTTCATCAAGGGAGAGCTTCTGAAAATCCTGACCGCGCTTCTCTGCATTGTGCTTGCGTGCGTGATCCACTAACAGGCGACGCATTATCTGCGCCGCAACGCCAAAAAAGTGCGCCCGGTTTTGCCAGTTGACACGCGTCTGATCCACCAGCCGCAAGTAGGCCTCGTGCACCAGGGCCGTTGGCTGCAAAGTGTGATCGGGACGCTCACGACGCAGGTAATTCGCTGCAAGTTTTCGCAGTTCATCGTAGATGACGGGTAACAAAAGATCAACCGCCTCTCGATCACCGTTTGATAGCTCGATGAGCAGCTTAGTGACGTTGTCGTCCCGGTGCGCGCTCAAACTGTAAACTCCATCAACCAACAAAAGTAACAAGCAGTATCTTAGTATAAGACAGACCCGCGTTGGAGTCGCACACACCGCGAGTTTTCCTTAGCGGCTCGGCCGCCATCCGTGAGCAGTAGGCCTTGTCCCTACTGCCACGTTCTGCCTTTTCTCCCAGGCGCCAATATTTTTCTCTCAGAGTGGCCCTATTCACCGTCTTTTTGCGCGTTAGCATAGTGAAGGCAGTTTTTGGGCACTTTAGAGAGGTTGAAGGAAATGCAAACGCAACAAGCAATCATCGACAATCATTCGCACGTCATACAAAACAATCCGTCGGGGGGCGGGATTGCAAACTGGGTAACCCGGCTGTTTGGCTGCTGGCACAGGAAAATGAGCCGGCCCTTTTCCAGTCAGGGTCAGACCTACCGGACTTGTCTCGATTGTGGGGCTCGGCGGCAGTTCAATCTTGGGCGCTGGGAAATGCAAGGCGACTTCTACTATCGCCTGCCAACCAGCACCTACTTTCGGCCGCTTAACGGCCTGGC
>JBGQJH010000202.1:0-5307 GCA_041498935.1 Pyrinomonadaceae bacterium
CGAATATAACGGTCGAAGTAATCCTCGTGCCAAAAGCCGCCGTTTCTTCCGAGTATCTTGTTGGCTTTGTTTGAAGTGTAAGACTTCCATGAATGCACGATGCCGGACAGGCTATTACCAGGTTCGGCTTTCATGAGGACATGGACGTGATTCGGCATTATTACCCAAGCCGGTAATCTGTAACGCAGCCCGTCGAAGAATAGCAAACCGTTCTCAACCAGACTGGCCACATTGCGGTCTTTAAGCCATGCAGTTCCAGTTCCCATATCAAGATAGGATTCAATTCGGCGACGACGCTCAAGTTCAATGCCTTTTTCTTCGAGGTGAGCGAGTTCTATGGCCCACTTGTCGAGCATGTGCTTCGGAAGGGAATCCGCAAGTCTAAACGTGACGGCTTGAACGATATCACCTCCGTCGAAGTGAGGAAGGTATCCTCGCGAGTGCCAGCCTCGAGGAGTATCCACTGACGTATTCATGGAAGGTCTTAGAGTTTTCCGCCGCAAACGTGCGGGCAGGATGCCCACGGTCCCGGGAGACCTCAAACGTTGGCGCCGACTTCGGTTTCCGGTTGCAACTCCATTTTGTTTGCGCCCGTCTCGGCCACGAGATTTGAAGCGCGCAGAAGGCTTTCGAACGTGCCGGCGTCGGTCCACCAGCCCTGGAGTTCCTCCCAGGTCATCTCGTCTCGTTTGATGTAAGCGTTGTTGACGTCGGTGATTTCCAGTTCGCCGCGCCCGGACGGCTCCAGCGTGCGAATGATGTCGTACACCTCGCCGTCGTACATGTAGATTCCGATTACCGCGAATTCCGACTTTGGCGATTCGGGCTTCTCTTCAATACGCAACACGCGCTGGCCACTCAACTCGGGAACGCCAAAACGTTCCGGGTCGGGAACCTTCTTCAGGATGATCTTCGCTCCCCGGCCCTGATCTTTATAAGCGCGAACCGCGGCGGCGATGTTTCCCTCAATTATATTGTCGCCGAGCACGACGCAAACCGGCTCTCTGGCGGCGAAATGTTCCACCAGCGAGAGCGCCTCGGCGATACCGCCTTCGCCCTCCTGATAGGTGTAGTTCAGATGTTTGAGACCAAAGGCCTTTCCGTTTCCCAGTAGCTTAAGAAAATCGCCGGCTGAATTACCGCCGGTAACAATCATGATGTCGGTGATTCCCGCGTTCACCAGGGTTTGAATCGGATAGTAGATCATTGGCCGATCGTAAACGGGAAGCAGGTGCTTGTTAGTAACCGCGGTCAGTGGCCGCAATCGCGTTCCTAGTCCGCCTGCTAAAACTACGCCTTTCACTTTCGGTCACCTCCGAATCGTTTAGACGAGGGCGTTGCCCTCGTCGGCGGGGAATGCCCGCCTCTAAACACCAGCTAGTCAATAAATCTTTGAAACCACAGCTCCAGCATCAGCAACGTCCAGAGCTGATGGGAATAATCTCGCTCGCCGCGCGTGTGCAACTCAACCAGTTGTTTGACCGCTTCCGGTTTAAAGAGTCCGCGCTTGAGTGCCGCCTCGGCAAGTAGTGTCTCGCGCAGGAATGGCTGAAGCTGGCCGCGAAACCAGTGGCCAATCGGGACGCCAAATCCCATTTTCCGGCGGTCCAAGTTCTCCGCGGGCAAGAGTTTCTTCAGCATCCGCTTCAACAAATACTTGGTGGTCAGTCCGCGCAATTTGAATCTTTCCGGCAAGCTGGCTGCAAACTCCATGACGTGATGATCGAGGAATGGCGAGCGCGCCTCGAGCGATACGGCCATGGTGGCAATGTCCACTTTCACCAGTAGATCGTTGGGCAGGTAAGTCATGATGTCTGTCAGCAACGCTGCATCGACAACGCCGGATCCGTTTGCGCACGCAAACCACGGATCGAGCATATCGGCGGCAGACACGCTTTGCGTTTGCCGCCGAAAATCCTCTGAATACAAATCCTGCTTCGCCTCCGAATCGAAGACGCTCACCCAGCGCAGATAACGTTCGACCTTTGGCAACGATGCGGCCTGAATAAAGCGCTTCACATCTCTCACGCGGCCGCGCTTTGTTTCCGACGACGGTAACAGCTCTATCGCCTGGCGCATCACCGTATCGCGAAGCAGCGCGGGTATCCGGTGGTATCGCTCCGCCAATTGCATCGCGGCGTAGCGTTCGTAACCGGCGAAAGACTCGTCGCCGCCGTCGCCGTTCAGGGCCACGGTCACATGCTTGCGAGTTTCGCGGGCCACATAATAAGTTGGGATGGCTGAAGAATCTGCGTAGGGTTCACCGTAGTGTTCAACCAGGATCGGTAAAACTTCGAGAGCGTCCGGACGAACTATAAACTCGTGATGGTCGGCGCCCACGTGTTCCGCAACCCGGCGCGCGTGATGTAACTCGCTAAAGTCCTGTTCCTCAAATCCGATCGAAAACGTTTTTACCGGCGCGCTTGATACCTCGCTCATCAGCGCCACCACCGCGCTCGAGTCGATGCCACCGGAAAGAAACGCACCCAACGGCACTTCCGACATCAAGCGCACCTTAACCGCGTCGCGCAGTATCTCGATAGCGCGCTCGCTCGCCTCCTCCTCGCTGATATCAACTTTTTTCGAGAAGTCGGGCCGCCAGTAACACTCTATCTTTATTTCACCTTTTCGGTAGCGCAGGCTGTGTCCCGGTTCCAACTTTCTGATCGCCTGGTAAGCGGTTAGCGGCGCGGGCACACACATGAAAGAGAGATAGTGGTGCAGCGCTTCCGCGTCGATGTCTTTGCCAATGTCCGGATGCAACAATAGCGCGCTGAATTCCGAACCGAAGATCAACTGGCCATTCACCTGCGCGTAGAGAATCGGTTTCTTGCCGACCCGATCGCGCGCCAGGAAAAGTTCCTGAGTGCGCTCGTCCCAAATCGCGAAGGCAAACATTCCACGCAGATGTTTCGGGCAATCGGCCCCGTATTGATCGTAAGCGTGAATGATTGCTTCGGTGTCGCTGTTTGTATAGAAAGTGTGGCCGAGTTTCTCGAGCTCGTCGCGGAGTGTGCGGTAGTTGTAAATCTCGCCGTTGAAAACTATCCAGGCGGTGCGGTCCTGGTTGTGAATCGGCTGCTGCCCACTCTTCAGGTCGATGATCGCCAGGCGGCGCATGCCGAGGCCGACTGCTCCATTGAGGTAAAAGCCGTCGTCGTCTGGTCCACGATGGCGGATGGCGGCGCACATCCGAGCCAGCAGAGCCTGGTCAACATCCGCCTTGTCGTCGCGAACTATGCCTACGATTCCACACATACTCTGTCAAAAACTTAAGGGGCCGTTGATTAACGCGGACTATGCGAATCTGAAAACGCCTGCGCTTAATAGTAACCAACCTACTACAGGCTGGCCAATGGCCACATATCAGAACCGAGAACAGTAAACAGATCCGGGCTGTGCGCCGACGTCTGCCAGTACCTTTGTCGTCGAGTGCAATCGAGGCTCTGCCGTCCGGCCCGACCCGTCGGTGAAAACGAGAACGCCGGGACGGCTCGTTTGCATCCAGCCGTGAACACGCAGCTCGTGGCTTGGATGGGCGATTACCAATGCCGCTCGAGAAGAGTTATTACCCCCGTTCTCCATTCGGATTTCCTGGTCGCAGATTTGCAAAGGGAAGTTCCGCCTGGGCGTGACTTGAAAGTCAGCGCTTCTTGAGTCGCTCCCGCTCTGCCAATTCTCGCTGCTTCCTTTCCTCTCGCTTTTCCTTCAACAGTACGAAGCCGACTGCGACGAAGATAAAGTAAAACACCAATAGCTGGGCCCGCTGGCGATAGGCTGTTCCCACATTACCCTGAAAAACTGAGTAAGCGAGGGTAAGCATGACGGTAAAAATCAGGATGGGCGAGATCATTCGCAAGCGATACTTGATGGCAAACCATAGCCCCAGAACTAAGAGAGGAAAGGAGGCCCACCAAACCACCATCTCCGGCAAAGTGATGCTTTGACGCAAGGAGGTGATTTGCCAGGGGAAAGGGGCAAAGAGCAAATAGAGTACGCCCATAGGGATTGTAGAGATCGCCCCGGAGGTGCTCGATACATCTACGTCTCGTCCAAAACCGGACTCCGCCGAGCGCGCGAGGTCAAGGCGGCTGCGTTGCAGTGTTTGCAGGTTCCCATATCGTTCAAATTGAGCACTAGCCGAGCGGGTCACGCCTACATAAGTCAACGCCAACCCCAGCAGAATGATGGCCGTAAACTGGCGAGCGAAACTTGTAGCCGTCACCTGTTGCATGCCGATGACAAATGCTCCGGCGATGGCCGCGCTGATCATGTAAAAGACATAAAACCTCAGCGCAAGCAGACCTATTAGTGCACCGATCAATACAAGAATGTATTTCAGACTCAGTTTTTCACCTAACTTCAGGGTGCACAAGATAGCTAATGCCAGCAAGAAAACAATGGGGCCATCTTTGAGGCCTTGCGCCGACCAGAGGACGAGCGACGGATAAAAGGCGACGGCTATTCCGGCAATACGGGCCACTCGGAAATTATGGAAGACCTGTTGCGCACACAGGAAAATTATTACCGCGGTGGCTGCCCCGAAAACCGAATTCATGAGCTGGACTGCAAGCATATTGCGTCCGATAAGTCCGTAGACAGCCGCAACCACGTAAACCATCCCCCAGCCTGAGCCCTCTCCACTGCGCACAAACTGGTTGGCGATAGCCAGGGAATATTTGTCGCCAAACCATCCCTGAAGTTGAGCCTGACCAAAGAAGTCGTAGGTAATGGCGTCCCCGCCAAAAAAGTCCTGAGCATGAAATGTGAAGATTGCGGCAGCAATAATAATTCGTGCGAGCAGAGCGGCAACGAACAGTCGCAACAAGAAGGATCCGTTCGCTTCTCTCTTATAAGAGTAAAAGCCGACGACCGCCGCCAGGGCTGTACAAAACAAGACGGCTCTGGCGGCATCGAAGCCGGTAAAGATCCCGTAGTCGCTCACATGAGGGACCACCAGCGGAGGCACGAAGATCACGATCCCAACGCACAGAAGCAGATAAAGCAATGTAAGCAGAGCATTCATATTCAGGAAATTAACCGCCTGGACAGCTAGACCCGGCTAAACATCGTCCGGCAAGTCAATTCGCGTCTTGCGTTCAATCAAGAACTGATCTTCTTCGCTCAATTCCTTTAACGGTTTGGCGGGCACCCCGGCAATCAGATAGCCCTCCGCCGTCAACTCGTCAGTAATTACCGAGCCTATCCCGACTACACACCTCGACGGCAGTGCCCCTCCAGGCGCTATGCGGATTTCGGATCCGAGGTAGGCAAACGATCCGATATCGATCGGACGCGTTCGCTGCC
>JBGQJH010000203.1:0-5296 GCA_041498935.1 Pyrinomonadaceae bacterium
ACCAGATGCGTGCCACCTTTGAGGTCGAGCCCGAGATGAATATTCGCTCCCAGAGTGGCTTTGATCCCAGACCAGGTGAAATCGTGGAGCGTGGGACGATGACGTGGGCCGATAACGGTGTAAAACCCAGCCAGAGTAACAAGGACAATTATGATTGTACGCTGAAGGAGGTTCTTCTTTTTCATCACAAAGAAATCTTCACTAATTACTAAGCGTGGCTATTTCTTCTCTTCCTCTTGAATACCGGCAACGGCCGAGCGGGAAATTTCGAGAATCGACTTATCCGCGCTTCTAATAAAGAAACTCGTGTCCCTCACCGTAGTGATGGTTCCGATCACTCCACCGGTGGTGACGACCCGGTCGCCGGCCTTCAGTTGAGAAATCGTCTCTTGCAATTCTCGCTGCCGTTTTTGTTGCGGCCGAATGAGCAGCACGTAAAAGACGCCAATGATCAGGAGCATCGGGAGCAAGCCACCGAGAGCCCCCAGGCCGCCTTGAAATATCAGCAATAAAGTTGTCATCAGAATATCTGCTTGCCTCTTAAGAGTCTTCCAGTCGTTCCAAAACCTGTCGAACGACCCCCACACCTAACTACTGCTGAGCGCCTTCTCTTGTTCGTAAGCGCTCAGCCCCTCGGTGAACTCTTGTCGAAATTTTGTGAAATCGCCAGACCGGATAGATTGCCTGACGCGTCGCATAGTGTCAAGGAAGAAGGCCAAATTGTGGTGCGTCAGCAAAACACTGGCGAGCATTTCGCGCGCAGTATAAAGGTGACGAAGGTAGGCCCGGGAGTGTCGCTGGCAAACTGCGCACTCGCAGGACTCATCCAAGGGTCGCGTGTCCAGGGCCCATTGCGCGTTCTTCACGTTCACTTTCCCGCGGGACGTAAACGCCTGGCCGGTTCTTCCGTTGCGCGTGGGCAGCACACAGTCAAACATATCAATGCCATGCGACACGGCTTCAACCAGATCCTCCGGCGTACCTACGCCCATCAAGTAGCGCGGGTGGTTCGCGGGCAGTTCCGGCATCAACTCGCTAACCACTTTCCACATGACTGACTTCTCTTCCCCTACGCTCAACCCACCGACAGCGTAACCGTCAAAACCTATTTCCCTTGTCCGAAGCAAGCTTTCGCGTCTTAAATCCAAATGCACTCCGCCCTGTACGATGCCAAATAGGGCCGGTGCGCCGCTAACTGCCTCAGTAGCTTGTGTCCGCCCGGCATCCAAAGCTTGCGATTGCAAATTGTCAAACGTCGCGCGCGAGCGCTTTGCCCAGCGAGCGGTTAACTCCATGCTCTGTCGGGAAATGTCAGGTGGCGCGTCTCCTGGCGCACATTCATCAAACGCCATCACGATGTCTGAACCCAGCGCCGCCTGAACCTCCATTGAAACTTCGGGCGACAAAAACTGGAGACTGCCGTCGACGTGCGAACGAAACTGAGTACCCTCCTCAGTGATTTTGCGCAACGCGCCTAAACTCCAAACCTGAAAGCCGCCGGAATCGGTAAGCAGCGCTCGTTGCCACCCGATGAATCGATGTAGCCCGCCACACTCTCGGATTACGTCGACGCCCGGGCGCAACCATAGATGATAGGTATTACCGAGAATGATCCGAACGTCGAGCTCGTCTTCCAGGGCTTCGAAGCGCGTGCCCTTCACGGTGCCCGCGGTGCCGACGGGCATGAAGACGGGTGTCTCGATGGTCCCACGGCGCGTGGTCATGATCCCGGCACGGGCTTCACCATCGCGGGCAACCACTTCGAAAGTGATCGGAGGTTTGTCAATCATTATTAAATGTTCTGGGCTTACGCGGTCTTTAGATCTCAGATCTGAGATCTCAAATTTGAAGTCTCAGTTTCTCACTTCTTCCGGCGCTTCTTATGCTTCTCGATGATCCGCAGCGGAGTCGCAAAGAAATCGAATTCTTCGCGCAGGCGATTCTGGAGATAGCGCACGTAAGAAAAATGCAGTCCGGATTTGCCGCCCGAGGTGAACAGCACAAACGTCGGCGGCCGCACGCTGACCTGCGTCATATATTGCACATGAAGATGCGAGAGCCCGCCCTTGACCGGCGCCGGCGCGCTGCCGCCGCGTGGCTGCGAAACCGCGGCTTCGAAAAACGCATTGAGTTGCGACGTGGGAATCCGCCGGTCGCGCGCTTCGTTGGCGCGGCCCGCCAGCGGCAGAAGATTTTCTACCCGTTGCCCGTTCAACGCCGAGATCATGACTACCGGCGCCCATTCAAGGAATTTCATTTTCTCGCGGACTTTCCGCTCAAACTGCATCGCCGTGCTCGTCTCTTTATTCTTCACCGCATCCCATTTGTTGCACGCGATAATGATCGAACAACCCGCGTCGTGCGCGTAACCGGCAATGTGCGCGTCGAGTGCAGTCGGTCCTTCTTCAGCGTCAATGATAACGATCGCCACGTCTGCGCGCGCCAGGCTCTTCATCGCCATCACGACCGAAAGCTTCTCGGCCATCGCGCCGGTCTTGCCCTTGCGACGAATTCCCGCGGTATCAATCAGGCGAAACTTTTGTTCGGGAGTGGTGAGCAGCGTATCGATGGCATCACGTGTTGTTCCCGCAACTGGCGAGACGATTACACGCTCTTCGCCAATCAGCCGATTGAGTAAAGAAGACTTTCCGACATTTGGACGACCGATAATTGCGAGCCGCAGCTCGCGCTCCGAGATCTCAGTTTCAGTTTCAGTTCTCAGATCTGAGATCTCAAATTTCAGATCCTTGACCAACGCATCCAACAGCTCACCCAGTCCAATTCCCTGCTCCGCTGACACGGGGAAAACCTCTTCAAATCCGAACCGGTAAAACTCCCCAGCCTCCGCCTCAACCCGCGCCGCCTCTGCCTTATTCGCCGCCACTAACACGCGCTTGCCCGTCGCGCGCAGCAGTTTCGCCAACTCTTCATCCAGCGGCGTCAAGCCAAGGCGCGCATCAACCACCCAGACTATTGCCTGCGCGTCGTCAATTGCGAAGCCTGCCTGTTTGAAAATGTTCGCGGGAATGACCGCGTCGTCGTCAGGAATGATTCCGCCAGTATCAACAATCGAAAACCGGGAGCCCGACCATTCGACTTCCCCGTAGATGCGATCCCGCGTAATGCCCGGCTCGTCGCCGACAATCGAGCGCCGCTGGCCGATCAAGCGATTAAATAACGTGGACTTGCCGACGTTCGGCTGCCCTACGACCGCCACGAGCGGCAGCGCCGCCTGCGTCGTGTCCACTTGTTCACTTTCTTTTGCAGCTTCGACCTTCATTATGTATAGTCCGACCTACTCTAGGAACCTCTGATCAAGTGTCTTCGACGCGTAGCGTCGGTATGAATTTAGCCCGGCGTTTCAACCGGGGTCCCCGCGCGGGCAGCCCGCGTGGGGTGGCAGCGCCGGGACCCGGGTTCTTGCCTGTTCTCGCCGCGTAGCGACGATTGAATCCAGCTCTGGTTTCAGCCGTCGCTACGCGACGCGATCACCTCGTTGATCTTTCGCGGCCTTGAAAGGCCGGGCTAAATTCATACGGACGCTACGCGTCGAGAGTACTTAATCAGAGTTTCCTTCAGTCTGTCATACGTCAGTACTGACAAGAACCCAGCAACAAATCGAATTTGTCGAACCCGCTGAGTTAGGTTTGAATGAACAACGGTAGGACAACCGGCGAGAATATGCCAGCGGCCAGGTCGCATTCACGAGGCCGTCCCAGGAATTCTGGACAGTTAATGACAGGCGCGGTAAATTCTTCCGCCGTCCTATTATTATTGGGGTCGCCTGGCCACAAAGCTGGCGCCTTAGGTATTTCATCGGCGTCTGAGCAAGGAGATCGTTTGCATGAGCACAAATGGCTTCGGTCTCTCCACGATCGAGCAAATCGCCGTCAACGCGCACGACATCGAGCGTGCGGTCGAGTTCTATCGCGACAAACTCGGAATGAAGCACCTGTTCAGTGTGCCACCGAACCTGGCTTTCTTTAACTGCGATGGGATTCGCCTCATGCTGTCGCTTCCCGCCAAACCGGAATTCGATCACGCAAGCTCAATCATCTATTTCAACGTCCCTGACCTCCAACTGGCCTGCACCACGCTTTCTGAGCGCGGGGTTCAGTTTGAGGAGGGGCCCACTTTTGTCGCCGATATGGGCACCTATGATCTCTGGCTGGCGTCCTTTCGCGATTCGGAAAACAATCTTCTGTCGTTAATGAGCAATGTTCCGAAAGGATCATAGGAGGCATCGATGAAACGTAGGAAGTTTTTGGAAACGAGCGCCCTTGGCTGTGCGCTGGCAATTGCTCAACCGGCTTCGGCAATCGCCGCCGGGAGTTCTTCATCCGAGCATCTCGTCTCGCCACCAAAAGAATTCGATCTCGATGAACTGACCATTTCCGAGTTACAGGAAGGCATGAGGTCTGGGAAATTTACCTCGCGCGGGCTGGTGCGGAAATATCTCGATCGCATGGACGAGATCGACAAACATGGCCCGGCGATAAATTCAATAATCGAGATAAACCCTGATGCAGTTTCGATTGCTGAAGCACTCGATCGGGAACGCAAGGAAAAAGGCGCGCGCAGTCCGCTTCACGGAATCCCGATCCTAATCAAGGACAACATCGACACCGCGGACCGAATGATGACAACCGCGGGCTCGCTTGCTCTGCTTGGCTCCAGGCCCTTGCAAGACTCTTTCGTGGCCGGGAAACTTCGTGAGGCGGGCGCGGTGATCTTGGGCAAGACCAACCTCAGCGAGTGGGCAAACATTCGGTCTAACCATTCGAGCAGCGGTTGGAGCGGACGCGGCGGCCAAACAAGAAATCCTTATGTGCTGGACCGGAATCCCTGCGGTTCGAGTTCCGGTTCCGGCGCGGCGACCGCAGCCAACCTTTGCGCTGCTGCCATCGGTACTGAAACCGACGGCTCGGTTGTTTGTCCTTCATCGGCAAACTCTCTTGTTGGCATCAAACCAACGGTTGGTCTCGTCAGCCGCACCGGCATCATTCCCATTGCTCACAGCCAGGACACAGCCGGTCCCATGGCGCGGACAGTGAGCGACGCGGCAATCCTGCTGGGCGCCCTGACCGGAATTGATATGAACGATGCGGTGACCAAAACCAGTGCGCAAAAATCTTTTGCCGACTACACACAGTTTCTTGATAAGGGCGGACTCAAAGGCGCACGCCTGGGCATCGCGCGGAAAAACTTCGGGTTCAACGATCGCGTCGACAAGTTGATGAACGATCTCATTAGCGAGATGAAGACGCTTGGCGCCGTCGTTGTCGATCCAGCCGAT
>JBGQJH010000204.1:0-5288 GCA_041498935.1 Pyrinomonadaceae bacterium
ATAAACGGACGCCGCATTTCATACGGCGAAGCGCGCCAGATCGAAGAAGGCGATGTCGTCGGGTTTGGCGACGTTGAGGTGCGCTTTCGAAAGACTGAATAGCAGACAGACCGTCATAATTAGACTATTACTCCTGTAGTACTTTGCGGGCCTTTGCGAGTCCTTTGCGCTCTTTGCGGTTTATGGTTTGCTTGATTGTAAGTTGTAGCCCCAATAACAGAATCCGAAAACGCAAAGAACGCAAAGGTTTCGCAAAGAAACGCAAAGAAGAGTTTAAACCGCGAATGTACAAGCTGCCTGGCGAAATGTCTTTACTACTCCTATTTCAGTCGCCCACGCCCACACCGACACTCGTCAATGTGCCCGAGAGAATGCCCGCCCTGCTTACGCTGATTTATCTCGGCGGTCTTCTGCTCATCGTTCTCCTATTACTGATCTCGCTATTTCTCAATCGGCGGCGCGGCGGCTCGGTTGCTGCCGCGGTTCCCGCGGATCTGCCGCCGGAAGTTAAGCGCCGCCTGGGGTCTACTTCCACCAACCGCGGCTTGCGCGCGTTGCGCTGGATCTTCGTCCTGCTTTCGGTGGCTGTCTTCGGCTTTCATATCTACTGGACTCACTACGCGCCGGAGTCGAACGAAAGGTTTCAGGAGCTGGGTTACAAGGACCTGCGCAATCGCCGTCTTTCAGAATCAACCTTGCGCGGCTGGCTACTCGACCGCAGCGGCAAACTCGAAAACGCCCTGGCGCTTTACCGTCGTGATGCCAGCGGCAACATCTATCGCGACTACCCGATGGACAAAGCCATGGCGCACATCTTTGGCTCCGACCGTGGCGATCCGGGACTGGAGCGGGCACTGTTTGGCGTGCAAAGCGGCGCCTTGCCCGAGGCGTGGGAGGTTGTGAAGGGCAAAACAGTTGAGTTCAATGGAAACAAAGACGTGCGGCTGACGATCGATCGCGATTTGCAACAGGCCGCTGTCGATCAGTTGAAAGGAAGGCACGGCGCGGTGGTGGTTCTCAATCCCCAAACCGGGGAAGTGCTCGCGCTCTACAGCGAACCGTCCTACAGTCTCAAAGAGGTGGACGACGAGGCGACGTGGATTAAGCTCGAGGCTAACCAGCGCGATAAGCCGTTAGTGAGTCGTGCACTCGGCGCCTACTACATCCCGGGTTCGACTTTCAAGACGGTAACGATGACGGCGGCGTTTCTCGCGGGCGAGCAAGGCACGGAATTCACTTGCAGCGGCGGTGGCTATTACGCGGCGCCTGGCGCAAACGTGATCTTCGACGATGGTGGAGCGGGCGAAGTGCACGGACGGATTGGGATCGATACTGCCTTTGAAGTTTCCTGCAATCAATACTTCGCGCAAATGGGTGTGAAGCTCGGCCCCGAACGTTTGAAGCATGCGGCGCAACTGCTCGGCATCGGAACCTACGACACGCCCGCTGAAGCACGGCGGGGCAGAAAGCAACCGGAGATCTGGAATGCGAGCACTGACGCCATTAAGCGCGCGCTCGCCCCACGCGAAGCCACGATAGTTACCGGCAAAGAGGTAACCAGATACGACCTGGCGTTGATGGGTTATGGCCAGGGTTACGCCGGTCAGATGACTCCTTTCCAGATGGCGCTCGCCGCCGCCGCAATTGCCAACATGGACGGCAGGCTGATGAAGCCGAAGATCGAATTCGACCGGCCGCCGGAAGTCTTCAAGCAAGTGATGCCGCCGCAAATGGCAGCGACGTTGCGCGGCATAATGGGTCTCGTAACCGGCGGGCCGAGCGGCACGGCGCGCGGGGTCTTTGCTCCAGTCAAAGCAGCCGGAATTAACACTGGCGGCAAAACCGGAACGGCGCAGAAGATCGAGCCGGTTTATGATCCCAAAACCGGTGAAATAAAAACCAGACACCGGGTCGAGAAGGACAACAAGGGCAACATCATTGGCGAATATGAAGAGACCATCCTGGACCAAGAGCATCCGCGAATTGATGCGTGGTTTCTATGCATCGCGCCGTTGGAACATCCGCAGCTTGCGATCGCGGTAATTGTGGAAGGCGGAGGTTACGGATCAAAGTCGGCGGCGCCGATCGCAGCGGCGCTGGTGTTGAAGGCCAGGGACCTGGGATATTTCAAGCTGGTCAATAACCAAAGCGGCAATCAAGAAGGTAGGCCTGGAGTTCAGCGCCAGCGGCGCGCTGTTGCAACGCCGAGACGCTGAACTGAAAACAGAAATAAGTCGTCCCTATGGGACGGTGACTACGGACCACGGACTACTGAACAACTGACTAACTGGCAATGAAAAACCGCGCTTCGTCACATCTGCTCATTATTCTGCTGTTGCTCATTTTTGAGATAGCCGGCTACTGGGGCATACATCGCGCGGCTTTGCTTCGTGGTTATGAAACCTCGATCATCGGCGCGATACGCGATCTCCTGATGTTCGTGCCGCTATTTATTTTGGTGATTTGGCTGTCGCGGTTCATGAGGTACAGCGGAAACTGGATTCTGTTTACGGCGGCGGTCCTGCTCTTCTCCGTCGGATTGATGATACAGTACCGCCTTTACAGTGACCCGGAGTATAACTCTCGCAACAAGGCCGATGCGCGACAGGCTAAGATGGAAGCGCTGCGCACGCGCTACATCATCGAGAATTACGATCCGGTTAAGAAACAACTTATGGGCCTGCCGCCAACTCCGGCCCAGGCTATCGACGTCGATCAACTCCCAAGAATCCCGTCGAATTACACCTTCGGCCAGGCCCTGACCTCGAGCTATACCTGGATTCCGATTTTCTCTTTCATCGCTTTTGGTCTGGCCTATTCCTTCTGCGTGCGCGATGGTTTCCTGCTTTGGATTCAGCGAAACAGTTTCATCATTGTGCTGCTCACGCTGGTTCCGTTGGCGGCCGCCGTCGTTACCTCGAGTGCGGGCAAGGCGCTCGGCAACATGACGCCTTGGGAACCTTCCAAGATCCCCTTTCTTCTGGGCTTCGCCGGCATCCTGACCGCGCGTTACAAAGACCTTGCCGAGACCTACTGGGGCATTCCGCGCGCTCGCGACATTGTTCCGCTGCTGGTGATGGCAATGCTGCCGTTCGTGCCGTTCTTTGCGCTGAAGGACTTCGGCCAAATGCTCATCTTCAGCGGTGCATATACCACGCTTTATCTCGTCGCCGTGAGACGTTGGCCGCAACTGCTGTTGTTTGTCGGCTCGGTGCTCTTAGTAATCAGCATTTTGGTCGTTGGGGCTTTACCGGCAGATGTACAGGCGAAGGTGCCGCTCTTGCCAACTGTCGCACGCCCGATCCAGGCTATGCTGCCATCGCGAATTCAGCAGCGCTTCCACTTGTGGCTCGACGGCTTCGATCCACCTTCGCCGGAAGTTTCCTGGTGGAAGAAAGACTTTCAGGAGGCTGTCAGTAAGGATCCGAAGCTGAAGGAACTTGCCGAGCAGAGCCCGGCGATGCAAAAGATCGTGAACGTCGATGTGTGGTTTGACAAGCTTGCTTTTCAACCGGCCCAGGCGATTTTCGGAATCTCCTCCGGCAAAAACACGGGGCGAGGCTTTGGGCTGGGTTACCCGGAAGTTATCCCGATCGCTGATTCGGATTATGTTTACGCCGCGATTGGCGAAGAAGAGGGCCTGGTGGGTGGCGCGATAGTCATTCTCGCCATTATCATTCTGGTCACCGCTGGTGTTCGTACCTCGCTCGACGCGCGTGATATGTTTACCAAGCTCTGCGCTGCCGGTCTGACTGCCTTTATCGGCTTTCAGGCCCTCGTGAACATCGGAGGCATCCTGCGAGCTTTGCCGATGACCGGAATCACTTTGCCGTTTGTGAGCCATGGCGGGTTTAGCCTCGTTACCAGCTTTGCCATGTTAGGAATGCTGATGGCCTTTTCCCATCGCAACGCGCGCGACCGAGTGCTTGCCAAAGGCCCTGGGGGCGAGCCGCGCTCGTCGTTGAAACTGGAGGCGGTCGAATGAACCAGCCCGATACCCAACCAACGAACCACTCAGACAAAGGTCCAGCAATTCACTCCGCGGCCGTAACCGATCGCGGGTTGAACGAGAAGCGTCCGCTCAACGAAGACTCTTTTCTTGCCGACAGTGAACGGGGAATCTTTTCTGTTGCTGACGGCGTCGGTGGCGCGGAGGCGGGAGAAGTCGCATCGCAGACGGCGATCGAAGTGCTCGATGAAGCATTTCGTCACAAGGTGGATGGCGCGGACATCGAAGACTTGATGGAGCTGGCGATTCAGCGTGCGAACGCTTCGATTCACCAGATGGCGCAGGACCACGCCAAGTTTTCAATGATGGCTACCACTATCGTTGCCCTCCATCTCAAAGAAAACATTGCCACCATCGGGCACGTTGGCGACTCGCGTCTGTATCGCTTGACGCCCGCGGGCCAACTGCTGCGCGAAACGTTAGATCATTCGGTAGTCGAAGAAGAAGTGCGCGCCGGGCGAATGACCGCCGAACAGGCCGCGCATCATCCCAGCAAGAATGTCATCAGCCGCGCACTCGGCGCCGAGAACGACGTCGAAGTTGATATGAAAGTGATCGAGGTTGACGACGGCACGGAATTTCTGCTGTGCACGGACGGGATCACGCGGCACATTCCCGATCACGAGTTAAGGCAGTTGTTAATTACTTACGACGACCTTCCCACGCTCTGCGGTGAATTGAAACGAATCTGTTATGAGCGCGGCGCCGAAGATAACCTCACCGCCGTGGCGGTGCGCGTCGGCCCGCCGATTTCCGCGGATCAGAGGATGAACGACTTAGAGAAGACGATTCAACCGGAGACCGCGCCGATTCCTGTTTCCAACATTCAAAACGTTGGGGATGTTCAGCAGACAATGCTCGGCACGCGTTCTGCTCAAGCGGAAAGTTTTCTACCAGCCTCTGGCAAAGCATTTCCTCCCGCTGATCGTCCGGCGATGGATGCCGGCGCACCCGCCTCGCCGGAAACTCGAAGCGCGAACGCCATCGAGAACAGGCTGGACGTGGCGCGGCCGCCGTCAAAGAGCGGCATTGAGAGAACCATGACGCGGTTCTTTCTGTTTGTCCTGCTCGTGGGCGCGCTCGCTGGAGCTTTTTACGCGGGACGAAAATACAAAGGTCCGATTCCCTACCTCGACCGGAATGCGACGTCTGTCGCGGAACCTTCTCCCGCGCTCGCGACCGCGCCGGTGGTTGGTGATGACCCACTCCTGAAGTTTGAACGAAGCCGGCGCGAAGTTGATAACGACCCCAACGCCTGGCTGGCAACCCAGTTGAAGAA
>JBGQJH010000205.1:0-5282 GCA_041498935.1 Pyrinomonadaceae bacterium
ATGGGTGAGTTAGTGAAACGTTATCCGGATGACCTCGACGCCGCGACCCTCTACGCCGAAGCCGCGATGGACTTGCGCCCGTGGCAACTTTGGACCACCGGCGGCAAACCTGCTGAAGGCACGGAAGAAATCGTAGCGGTGCTCGAGTCGGTCCTGCGACGTGATCCCGACCACGTCGGCGCCATTCACTACTACATCCACGCGGTGGAAGCAACTCCGAATCCTGAACGTGCTCTTGCCTATGCGTCCAAGCTTCCTGTGTTGATGCCTGCCGCCGGACATCTCGTTCATATGCCCGCACACATTTATGAACGAACGGGTGATTACCAGGCCGCCGCACTCAGCAACAAGGAAGCGGCGAGGGCTGATGAGGCCTACATTCGCGCAAGCGGCGTGCAGGGCGTTTACCCCTTGATGTACTACAGCCACAACCTTCATTTCCTGGCGATCGCCTCGGCCACCGCTGGGCGTTTTGCTGATGCCATAACAGCCGCAAAACAACTTGAGGCGCATGTTGGCCCGCATGTAAAAGAGATGCCGATGCTGGAAGGGTTCATGACGGTATCGCCTCTGATTCTGGTGCAATTCAGCCGCTGGGATGATATTGAAAAAATACCTCAACCGGACGCAGCGATGGTTACGACGACCGCAGTCTGGCATTTCGCTCGCGGGATGGCGTTCGACGCGAAAGGTCGCACAACGGACGCGGGCCGTGAATACGCCCTGCTGGTCGAGGCTGAGAACAAAGTCCCTGCCGATGCCAGCTTCGGACTAAACAGCGCGCGCACTGTCCTGAAGATTGCGGAGAATGTTCTCGGTGCACGCATCGTCCGCATGACGAAAAGCGACACGCAACCCGCCATTGAGCTGCTGCGCAAAGCTGTAGAGATCGAAGATTCACTTGCCTACGACGAACCGCCCGCCTGGTTCTTGCCAACCCGTCAACTGCTCGCGGGTACGTTGATGTACAGCGGCGATTATGCCGGGGCCGAAGCAGTCTTTCGCGCCGATTTGCAACGAAATAGACGTAACGGTCGCTCACTCTTTGGACTGATGCAGAGTTTGAAAGCGCAGAAGAAAGATTATGCAGCCGCGCTGGTCCAACGAGAGTTTGAGAATGCCTGGAAGAACGCTGACACCACGCTGAAGCTCGAGGACTTGAAGAGGTGAACGCAAAAACGGTTAAGAAACCTCGGCTGCCGGAGACTAAGCCTGCGAAAGAAGTAACCATCTTCTGCGACGGGTCGAGTCTCGGTAACGGGCAGGCTGCGACGCGCGCGGCGGCGGTGGCGTTGCTCGGATACAAAGGCGTGTGGCGCGCAGTGGGCGCGTATCTGGGCCAGGCGACTAACCAGCAGGCCGAGGTGGCGGCGGCGGCTTTGGGTTTGGAATCTCTGCGTGAGCCTTGTCGCGTCCATCTCTTCACCGATTCGCGTTACGTCGTGGAAACAATGAGTGGCCGGTTTCGACGCAAGGCCAATCAGGAGTGGTGGGCGCGGCTGGACAAGGCGACGGCGAGACATGAAGTGAAATGGGAATGGACGCGCGGGCATGACGGCCACGTGGTCCAGGAAGCTGCCGATAAGGCCGCTCGTCGCATCGCTGCCAGCGGCCGCGTTGAGGAAGAGATTCTGCGCGCCGCGATCGACAAAGTTGGAACCGCAGATGCTCTTGCCCGGGAAGAAACCGAGGACGATTGAAACGTATGCCTGAATCACAATCGCTCAAACGAATTCGTTTCTTTGCTGGCCAGCTGCTGACGGTCGAAGGTCTCACGCTCGAGCAGGAATACTTTCGCGAAAAACTCAAACGACATAACCGGAGTCTGCATGGCTTCGGAATAGTTTCCGGCCTCAAGGTGACCGTTAACTCCGGACAGATCCGCGTTGATCCCGGCCTGGCTTTGGACTGCGAAGGCAACGAGTTAGTGATCGGGACTGCGCAGACGATAGTCCCTCCGGCGGTTGCTCAGCCGACGGGTGATTGGCACACAGCGTATGTGAACGTTAGCTTTGTTGAAAAATGCGCCGATCTCGATCCAACTGCTGGACCAGCGGAAACCTCCGACTTAACGGCCGACTTAACGACCCACTTAACAGAAGCCTTCGAGCTGGCCGTAGAGAAGGAAAACTGCAATCGCGGCCACCGGCATCTGCGGGCACGTTGGCTTGCATGTGGGCAACCTCACGCCCTTACTATTGCCAAACTCAGACACAGCGCGCAGGGTTGGCGTGTTGACCGGGGATATCGCGCGCCCCACATAAAATAAGATTGCACTGCATCGCTAGTTCGCTTTCACGTTGCTTGATCTTTATAATCCTGCCTTCTGTTAACCTGAAGTCTCCCCAAGAATAAGTTCGCCAGTTTTTGTAAGAATGGCTCTCGTTCCCTCGATCATCAAATTGGTTGTTCCGTCGCTCGCTGGCGGCCGCCCTGCCGTCATCCTGCTGGGCTGCGTTTGTTTCTTGCTTAGCTTTCCGGCCTCGACGATGGCCCAGCAGCCTCCTGGTTGGGAGTGGCAAAATCCGCGGCCTCAGGGCAACACGATCAATTCGGTTAGGTTCGCCGCCGACAAGAAACATGGTTGGGCGATCGGAAGCGATGGCGCAATTCTTCGCACTCGCGACGGCGGTTTTGAATGGGATTCGCAACTTTCGCCCGCCAACACCACGCTCTATGGACTCTATGTTAAGGACAAGTCGCACGCAGTCATCTCCGGGGCCCGCGGCGTGATCATGACAACGGCGAACGGCGGCCGTAAGTGGGTGACCAAAGCTACCGGCATCAGAGATCATCTGTTTGCGTTGACCTTCGCTCCCGCAGATCCCCTGCACGGTTGGGCCGTTGGAACTTTCGGCGCCATCATCGCCACCAGCGACGGCGGTGCGACCTGGAAACTGCAGAACACACACACCTCGGCACACCTCTTCGCCGTCTCATTTTTTGATGCGAAGGCAGGCATCGCAGTGGGATCGCGAGGCACGCTGCTGGTCACCAACAATGGCGGCGCCGAGTGGAAGCCGCATAGTGGCCTTGGCAATGTGTTGTTGACCGGAGTTTCTTTTGTTTCTACCAAACGCGCGGTAGTGGTCGGATACCAGGGGACCATACTGCAAACCGATGACGGCGGAGTGACGTGGCGGGCCTTGAACGCGCTCGTCACCACCGATCTGTTTTCGGTTTTCTTCACTGACGAAATGCACGGCTGGGCCTCGGGCGATAGCGGTGTGGTCTTGACCACCGGCAACGGCGGCACGATCTGGTTGCCGGTCAACGTTCGCACCAGTCCCAAACTTACTACGCTATATTTCGCCGATGAGTCAGTAGGTTGGGCTGCCGGCGCCGACGGTCTGGTCGTGCGCACAGACGATGGCGGACTCTCCTGGCGCCGTCTGACTGAGGGCGGGCGTGAAGATCTTTCTCATATTTTCTTTTTGGATAACTCACACGGGTGGGCCGTCGGCTCGCGCGGAAAAATACTCGCCACCAGTTCCGGCGGAAAGAACTGGACCGTGCGTCCCTCGGGAACCGTGAATCGACTAAACGCGATTGAGTTCGTAAATCAAAATATCGGATTTGCGGTAGGCGACCACGGCACAATTCTTCGCTCAGCAGACAGCGGCGTGACGTGGGAACCTCTGCTCGTCGAGGCAAAGGAAGATCTCTTCAGCGTGCAATTCATTTCCCCCGCGAGCGGTTGGATAGTAGGAGCGCGCGGAATCATTTTACACACGGAAGACAGCGGAGAAACGTGGCGCTTTCAAAGAGCAAACACGCTTAGTTGGCTCGAAGACGTGAGCTTCACCGATCCGCAACATGGCGTCGCAGTGGGTTCAAACGGCACTATCCTGCGCA
Organism: Pyrinomonadaceae bacterium; assembly: GCA_041498935.1. Taxonomy (GTDB): domain Bacteria; phylum Acidobacteriota; class Blastocatellia; order Pyrinomonadales; family Pyrinomonadaceae; genus PSRF01. Next base: position 3,856 of record JBGQJH010000205.1, read on the forward strand.
CGGAAGACGGCGGCGAGACGTGGAAACGCGTTGACAAGAATTTGCGTGAATGGCTGTATGCGCTGGCGTTTGCCGACGAGAAGCGCGCCTACGCTGTCGGCGCGCACGGCGTAATCCTGCGCACCGACGACGGCGGCGCCACCTGGAAAGATCTCGAGAGCGGGCTCAACACGAATCTCTTTGCGGTGGCGGTTGCGGGACGCGACGACGTGCTGGTTACCGGCGAGCAGGGGCGAATCATTCATAGCAATGACGCCGGCGCTACCTGGCAGGTGCAACCGACAATAACGAGCTCGCCGCTCTATTCCGTAGCTTATCGCGGCGGCTATAACCTCTGGATCGCCGGCCGCGGCGGGGCGATTCTGCGGCGCACCAGTCCGATTGCCACGGTCAGTATTCCGACGCCAAGACTTCCACCCGCATTGCGCGGCGGCCCGCCAAGACTTCAGCCACAAAACGCGCAGAATCCGCTTGACGACGGCGACATCCCGCGCGCTGTCCCTCCAGATAAAAAGCCCGCGCGGCCCTGAGGCATCGGTGTCCTTGAGCAGTTTTGGTAGGACAGGCATTCCTGCCTGTCAGCTCTTTTCTTCTCCCTCGGGAAAACAGGAATGTTTGCCTTACGCCGCCAGAGTTGCGATCATCCTTCCTGCGTACGCGATCGCTTCCTGGTAGATCTGATCGTTGCATAGTATCTCCATCTCGCGACTGAGCAATTGCGCGGCGCTGCGGTTTCTCACCGGCAACACGCGACCGCGGTGCGTGGCTGATCCTAGTTTAGCTTCCGTTAGCAGATGAAGATTGTCCGCGCTCCGCGTGACGACAAAAGATGCCGGCTCCTTGTCACTCTTATTGCCACTCGATCGCAGTTCCACTTGCACCAGTCTGCCCGGTTTGCGTTCGCCCTGCTCGACCCGATTGAGTTCCAGCTTGATTGCCCGATCTGCGGCCCCGCTAAACTCGAAAGAGATCGTTTCATCTTTGTCGTGAACCGGCTGCTCGTCTGCCAGCTGCCATCCCAACCTGCTCGCCAGCCAACCGGCGATTAATAGTGCTTGCGGCGCCACGGTTTCCGGCGCTCGCTCCGGGCCGACATAATCAATTTGCACGTGATCAATTTCATCGAGCCACGGTTGATAAGCCGGCACGTCATAAAAATCTGCCAGCAACCCGCGCCAGAAGGTGAGCCGCGCCCAGTTGAGATCGCTGATTCCCGCCTGGCTGAGATTTTCTCCAGCGAAGAGTTTATTTACTTCGGCGAGATCGCGCCCGGTGTCTGCAAACTCCGCGGAATCGATCACCAGACGATCAGCTGCGTCGAGGAGGCTCGCGAAAACTTTATCGGCGGTTTGCACTCGAGCTCGCCACCAAAGGAAGGTTGAGAGATCTGAAACGAGCAGAGGCAAGGCGGCACTCGGCAGTTCAGC
>JBGQJH010000206.1:0-5281 GCA_041498935.1 Pyrinomonadaceae bacterium
CGGCCGGTGGAATGTTTGGTCCGGCGGGTGGAACGTTCGGTCCAGCCGGCGGAACGTTCGGTCCACCCGGCGGAATGTTCGGTCCGGCGGGTGGAACGTTCGGTCCGGCGGGTGGAATGTTTGGTCCGGCGGGCGGAACGTTCGGTCCAGCCGGCGGAACGTTCGGTCCACCCGGCGGAATCTTTGGTCCAGCCGGTGGAATGTTTGGTCCGGCCGGCGGAATGTTTGGTCCGGCCGGAGGGATGTCCGGCGAATCCGAATAATCCTTACCAGCAGTCATCCGACCGTTGGTGTGAAGTTCATCAGGAACTGCGAAAACCAAAGACGCGAGCAACTCGTCCGATATTGGTTCGTTGTATTCGCGAAAAACCTGTGACAGTGCAGCCAGAGATTCGAGCCGGAGACGATTGTTCATTTGAAATTTCAGGCGGAGGCTGGCGACCTCCCGAAAAGCTTCTTTCGCATCCATGCGCATTTGTTTCCTTTCTTTACGAGTATCTAGAATCAGAGTGCGGCAAAACACTTACGCGAGAACCGAAGGTGCGCAGTCTAGCGCGTAGTTTTCAGCATTACAATAGCCAGCTTGGGGTGGGCGTCCCGCGCCACTCTTATTTCAGCCCTTCCACGAGAAAAAGGATCGAAAGAGTTCGGTTGACGCCATAGACATAGGCTCGCGCATCGGCCGTCATGAAAATCCCAATGGGTCCGATTATCCCGGCCGGATCCGAAGGCAACAACTCTTTGACCAGTTCTTTGCGACCCGACCTAAGGTCCAGGCGATAGACTTTCGTCGGAACTTCACCGGGGCGAGCGACATAAAGCGAATCTTCGCTGGCCCCCCAGCGGATCACTTCATCATCGTCGCCCAGTCCAGCTATTGCTCTTGGTTCGCCTCCGGCAAGTGGGTAAAGCCGCTGTTTTGCATTCTCATCCGCCGCCACCAGAAGCTTACTGTCAGGTGAAATCAAGGTGCCGGTAATACCCTCGGGAGTTACCGGCTGCGGTTTGCCACCCGCAATGTCCTGCCTGTATGTCCGCATGGGGCGGCCTTGCTCCCGTCCGTTGAAGAGCAACTGTTTACCATCCGGAAACCAGCTTGCGCCCAGGCCATAAATATCAATTGCGCCGCGTTCGATTCGTTTCAGCTCACCGGCGCCGGCAGGCAATAAGACAATTTGTGGTGGAGCTGAGAGGATGGCGAGCACCCACTTTCCATCGGGTGACAACGCCCAAGCGGCGCCTTCGCCAAGCTTCACCGGCGGGGACGAACCATCAATCTTGCGAAGATAGACAGAATAGTTTGTGCCGCTGCCGGCGCCGAAGTGGGAAAAAGTAAACGTCTGTCCGTCTGTCGAAATGTCTCTCACGCGCACATTATCGAGCCATGACAGATCGCGCTCCTTCGTTTCACCAGCCGGCAGTCCAATCACAGCGCTGGAAAACTGAACAATGCTCAACAAGAGCCTGCCATCGCGAGAGATATCGTGAAGCACTGAATCATCAGGCAACCGCTGGACGATGCGATCCCGGCCCGAAAGAGGAACCACGTGAAGGGTAAAGGGTTCTCCTTCTTTGGCCGCCGTAAACCAAACCTCATCACCTTTAGGAGACCATGCGAGACCTTCCGCGCCTGACCACTCTTCTGTAAGCGACCTCTTATTTCCGGACAAATCGACCACCTTCACCCAGCCCCGATCGTCCCATTGCAATTGATGATCGAGGAAGGCGATCTTGTCGCCTTTTGGGGAAACACGCACCTGGCTAATCCAGCCGGCCGTTTCATACAAGACTTTGCCGATAGGAAATTCAAGGCGGTTGCGACCTTCAGCGTAACGAACGACGGCAAGATTCTGTCCATCTGGACTCCAATCCGCCGCCTGCACATCTTCAAGCACTTCGCGCGGCGTGCCGCCAGTCAGCGGCATTCGGGCCAACGTACCACGAGCGGTGAAGTGGCCCAGGTACTTCCGGTTCAGCAAGACCGCCATCTCGCCCTGCGAAGAGATCCCAAGAATTTCCGCGTTTGGGAGTCCTAAAGCGCGTGATTCCAAACTGTCCTTCTGCGTTGCATAAAGATCACTGGGACTACCGTTCCAGGCCGCGCTGTAAACTATCGAACTTCCATCCGCTGCGAAACGCGCAGACCATATTGTGCCACGCCGAAAAGTCAGCTGGTGATACAAAGGCAGTCTCTCCGGACCGCTTCCTCGACCCAAAAGGAAAGCGCCGGCCAGCGCGGCGAGGACCAGGGTGATTGCGGAAACAAGTCCAATTCGTCTGCGTCTCTGCGCTCTTACTGTGGGAGAAGTTGTCAGCGTCGATCCGGAGATAGTTGATCCGGCAGCGAGCGCTTCAAGATCGAATACCAGATCCCTCGTCGATTGAAAGCGATCCTCAGCTCGCTTTTCGAGACAGTGACGTACGATACGTTCGAATACGGGCGGGATGTTGCGAGTCGATTCCGATAGTTCAGGCGGTTCCTGGCTGAGGATGGCGCTCATTGTCTCTATCGGCGAGTCGCGTTGAAATGCCCGCTTTCCGCAAAGCATTTCATAGAACACTGTACCGAATGAAAAGATATCAGCGCGATGATCAGCAACTTCCCCGCGCACCTGCTCCGGCGCCATATAACCGGCGGTTCCCAAAACAACGCCCGGATGGGTGGCCAGGCGCATCGTTTCAGACTCAGGCTCAGACCCAAATTCGCCCAGCGGGTTAGTCAGCTTTGCAATACCAAAATCCAGTATCTTGACGTGTCCGTCTTTCGTTATAAACAGGTTCTCAGGTTTTATGTCGCGGTGCACTATTCCCTTGGCGTGCGCAGCAGACAGTCCGCGCGCAATCTGCACCGCATAGTCGACGCTCTTGCGCAAAGGCAACGCGGATGTCTTTAGCCGCTCGCGCAGAGTCTCGCCTTCCAGTAACTCGGAAACTACGTAGGGCGCGTCGTTATGAGTACCCACGTCGTAGATGGCAAGTATGTTCGGGTGATTGAGCGCGCCTGCCGCTTTCGCTTCCTGCTCAAAACGCTTCAGCCGGTCAGAAGCCCTGGCGAGGTCGGGCGGCAGCACCTTGATAGCCACCTCACGACCGAGGGCCGTGTCGGTCGCCTGATAAACCTGGCCCATGCCTCCCTCGCCGATAAGCGAGCGAATCTCATATCTGCCGAGACGTGTGCCGGGCTGAATGATCACGGTTGCTGGATTTGTGCCGTATGTTCGAATTGGCGGCGGCTGCAGATCGGGGGCATTCTAGATAACTTCGGCTCAACTTGCCAGAGTGTTATAACAACCTGGTCGTCGCGCCTATTCCTCACTGAGGCCTTTCATAATCTCCGCGAATTTTTCCACGTCGGCGTGCGTGCGTTCCAACGCGCGGCGGCTATCGAGGTAGGCTGTCCAAACCGGCGTCTGGGTGAGCGCTTTGGTGGTGTCCTGATCGAGTGTCTGCGCCATGAGTGCGATCAGATCGCTGAGGACGCGCGTGTGCTCGAGCAGCGATTCGATAATCGTGTAAGCAAGGCGCGCTTGTTCCTGATCGAGATCGCGCGGAGCGTCTTGCGGGGGCGCGTGCGGATCTGTTTCACCAGTCATTAGTCAACCTCGAGTGGACGATTCCGTGGCACGGCTTTGCCGTCTGATGTGCGGTGGCGGCTCTGCCCCACCGTGGGCTTCAATATTTATTGGGGCTACGCCCGGAAATTCGAGGCACAGCCCCAAAGACAGGAAAGCTGCTGCCGGAAGGTCAGAGACAGTCAGAGACCTTCCGCACATCAGGCGGCAGAGCCGCGCCCCACCCCAAACATTCTGTTCCTATGGAGTGGTTCCGCGCACAAACGGAAGCTCTGTAACTTGCACGCGAAACTCCTCGTCGCCGGAAATCACTTTCACGCTAGTATCCGGAGCGAGATAATCGTATTTTAAATAGCCCAGCGCGATGGTCCGACCCAGATGAGGCGAATAAGTGACGGAAGTTATTCGTCCAATATCTTTGTCGTCCGTCGACTTAATAATCGCGTCCCCTGCAACTTTCACCGCTTGTTCAAACGCGAGTCCCGTCAGCTTTTTGGCAACATGCCCGCGATACTTAATGCGAGCGATAATCTCCTGTCCGACGTAACAACCCTTTGTATAACTAACCGCGTCGTCCAGCGCCGTCTCGGTTACCACGTTGGTTTCATCCATGTCTACGCCGTACCGTGGCAGGCCCGCTTCGAGCCTTAGTATCTCGAGCGCATCGTAACCTGCCGGACGCGCGCCCGCACTTTGCAGAGCATTCCACCAAATGCCGGCCTGATCTGAATTCGCTATTACCAAATCAAAGCCGTCTTCTCCGGTATGCGTCGCGCGAATCACTGTCACGCCCCCTATCAGGTCTGCCACGTCGGTTTGCTGCCGCCGGATCTGTGTTGCTCGATTAGCCGCTATTCCCGCCGCTCCCTCACCAAAGACCAAACCAACCGTGCCGGCAGATTTTCTTCCCTGAACTGACAGGAGTGCAGTTTGGCTGGTTATATCCGCGACGCGAAAGTCGCCGGCAAGTGTGAAGCGTTCAATAGTTTTCAGTACGCGTTCGTGCGTGGCCGGTTCCGTGTCAATCAGAAAAGTAGGACAGGCCGTTTTGTCTGTCCCTTCATCTTCCAAACGAACAACCCGAACGCTCGCAATCAGCCGGCCCTGAACATTCGGAAACGCCGCCGGCATCCAGCTATTCACTTCGAGCGTTTTCATATCGTTCGTGATCAGGCCATTGAGAAACGGCACAGCTTCCGATCCGCTCACCAGAATGCGGCCTCTATTGGAAAGATCTATTACTCCGGAACCGCCCTCGCGCACCGCGGCATATTCAAATAACACGTCGCCGTAGTTTGCGGGCACCGACCAGCCGTCTCGCTCGATCATCGTCGCGCCCAGGCGCGTGTGGGCGTCGTTAAGTGGCGACTTCCAAATGGCAATTTGTTCCACTGCTTCAGTCATGTCTTCGTAATGAAAAGATTAACCGCAAAGTTCGCGAAGAATTGCCGCAAAGATACGCCAAGGACTACTTTGCGCGCCTTTGCGCGAAGCTTTGCGCTCTTTGCGGTTTTGAATTCAAGGGTTTCTCAATCACTTTCAAAGCTTGCTTCACAACTTCGTAATCGCGCAACTGCTCGGCTTCGCGCCGGTGCGAAGCTAGAACCTGGGGACTGGGATGATAAACCGGCACCAGCACGCGTCCGTCCCAGGAGTGTACCTGCCTCACAGATTCCTTGAGACTCAGATCGTGAGGGCTAATCGATTTA
>JBGQJH010000207.1:0-5267 GCA_041498935.1 Pyrinomonadaceae bacterium
TCAACTTACGGGCTGTGTAATCAGCGCCGGCAACGGCGTAACCACTCGAGCTGCCGGCACGCACAGCACCGGGCACGGTGCGTTTCTCACGACACGTTCGATCTCGGATCCCAGTACTGGCGTGCCGCCGAAAAGCGAAGCGTGAACGCTGGTACCGATGACGATCAAGTCGGCGTCACTCTCCGCGGCGAGGCGCACGATTTCTTCATAGGGCCGGCCCTCGGCGATATGGGTAACGGCGCGAGCGCTGTCTCCGCGAGCAAGCTGACCCATGCGTTCCTGCACGTAGCTACGTAAACGAGAAAGTGCGTTCAGTCCACCTTCGGGAAACATGACCGAAATCTGTTCCAGGTAGTCGCCAATCACATACACCGCGCGCAGCTCCGCTCCCGTTTGATTTGCCAGTTGTGTCGCCACCTGGGTTGCCGCGGTGGACGGAGGGCCAAAGTTTGTTGCCAGCAGGATCCGATTCAAGCGAACTTCGCTGCGGTCACCTTTGTGTTCTACAAAATCATGCTGCGGTGGACGAATTGTCAGGACCGGGCAGGGCGCCTCGGCGATGATCTCTTCCGCAGTCGAACCCCACAGCGCGCGCGACAGTCCCTTGCGACCGTGGGTCACGACGGTTACCAGATCGATGTCGTAGTCGCGCACAGCTTTCGCAATCGCCGGCGCTGGTTCACCTTCAACAATTACCGGTTCAACCTCGAGGCCATTGAACAAAGGATCGGCCAACAGATTCAGGACCTGGGCCCTTACTTGTAATAACCATTTGTTGTCCTGCTCTTCGAAAATGCGTTCCGGCAGTGTCAGCAGGTTGGCGGGAACGTTCGCGCTCTGGACGCTGAACAGGACAACCCGGCCACCGCCGCTGCGGGCAAATGCCGCTGCATACTTCAGGGCCGTGCGGGCGCGGGGCGTGAAATCAGTCGGGAATAGAATGTTTCTAAACGGATACATAGCCAGCGTCGAATTGTGAATTTTCGAATTTTGCAGAGTCTAACAAGAAAAAAGTTGACGGGGAAGAAACGACCGGGGAACCGTGGTCAAGGGGAAAGGGAAAACAGTTCCTACTATTTCCGCATTACCACTTCCCCTTTTACCCTCTTCCCCTCTTCCCCTTTTCCCCTTGTGCTTTTTTCCTCTGGATTTTCCGCCGCGTTCCGTGCCAAACTCCGCCGCGAATCTATAGCGTTGCCCGAGCAGCCTGTCTAACCTTCGTCATCAGCGTTCGTCATCTGTCATACGGAGTGGAAATGATTGAAGTAACCGACATCGTCAAACGCTACGGTCCGAACACCGTACTCAATAACGCGACGTTTCAAATTCAGGAAGGCCAACTGACAACCATTCTGGGCCCGTCGGGTTGCGGCAAATCAACTCTGTTGCGTTGCCTCAATCGCCTCGAACGTTTTGATCGCGGGCGCTTGCGGATTGGCGACGTAGAAGTTGTCGGTACTGAAGAGAAACAACTGACAGCGACGGAAGAGAAGCAGTTAACAAAGCGACTGCGTGAGCGGGTCGGTATAGTTTTCCAGAACTTCAATCTGTTTCCACACCTGACCGTTCTCGGAAATTGTACTCAGGCCCCGACCATCGTCAAGGGAAAAGATCGCGCAGCGGCGGAAGAAATCGCGCGCCATTATCTCGACAAAGTTGGACTCAATGACAAGATTGATTTTTATCCCGCCCAACTCTCCGGCGGCCAACAGCAGCGCGTAGCCATCGCGCGCGCCCTGGCCATGGAGCCCGAAGTGATGCTCTTCGACGAGCCGACCTCGGCGCTTGATCCGCAGCTAATTCAGGGAGTCGCGCGCATGCTTCGCGCGCTCGATGATCTCGGCAAAACGCTCGTCGTAGTTTCCCACGACATGAACTTTGCACGGCGCATTTCTGATCAGGTGATCTATTTCGAAGGCGGCCATGCCGTCGAAGCCGGCACCGCGCAGGAGGTATTTGGCAATCCGCAGCAACCCGAAACGCGCGCCTTCATGCAGAGTTTTCATGATGAAGACCCGGCCGAGCCTGCCCCAACGAATAACGGGCACAACCCGCAGGATCCGAAACGCAATGTGCCGCCCAATGTGCCGAACGAAACGCGCGGCAACCCCGGCAAAGATAGCCAGGAAGAGTAAGAAGGACATGACTAAACTTCCCTGCGAGATTAGACGGAAGCTGCCGCGAAAGCTGGCCGCGATGTTCCTTTTGCTGCTGCTCCTTCAGGCGCCAAGTTTCGGCCAGTCGGCGCTGGAACGCGTACGCAAGAGCGGCGAGCTGCGCATCGGCACCGACGCCACTTATCCACCGCTTGAATACATTGAGGGTGGACAATTCGCAGGCTTCGACATTGATCTCGGTAATGCGATCGCGCGCGAGTTGGGTGTGCGCTCCACCTGGATCAACTCCAGCTTCGACGGAATCTTTCCCGCGCTTCAGAATGGCTCCTTCGATGCCGTGTTGTCGTCCGTCACGATCACACCGGAACGAACCGCGTCGATGCTCTTCTCCGATCCTTACTACGACTCAGGACAGTTGATCGCCGTGCGTCAGGGAACCACGGGAATCGCCGCGCCCGAAGATCTGGTCGGGAAGAAAGTGGGCGTGCAGATAAACACGACGGCGCAGCTCGATCTAGAGAAACGCCAGGGCGTCACAGTTGCGGTCTATAACACGATCGATCTGGCGATGCTCGATCTGAAGAATGGACGAATTGATGCGGTCGTTGGTGATGCGCCCGTCCTGCGCTACATGATTCGGCAGAGCTTCCGTGAGCTCCAGACCGTAGGTCGCAGATTTACAGACGAGAAGTTTGGCATTGCCTTCGCCAAGCCGAGCGAAGATTTGCGGCGTGCCGTGAATGCAGCGCTCTGGCGGATTGAGGACAGCGGAGAATACGACCGCATACATGAAAAGTGGTTTGGGGAAGCGGCGGAGCGAACGGCCGATCAGGCGGCCAGCAGCGCAAAGCCAAAAACATTTGACTTCAGCATCGTCAAGCGCACCTGGCAATTCTTCCTGAAGGGTGTTTGGCTAACGGCGCGACTGGCTTTGTTGAGTCTGGCTCTGGGTTTGCCTATCGGTTTGCTGCTTGCGCTGGCGCGCGTGCAATCGTCGCGACTGTTGGCAGCGCCGGCGGCAGTTTATGTTGAAGTGATGCGCGGCACTCCGCTGCTCGTGCAGATATTGTTCATATATTTTGTGCTGCCAATCTTCGGCATACACCTGCCCGCGTTTACCAGCGGCGTCATCGCGCTGACCTTGAACAGCGCCGCTTACATCTCGGAGATTTTCCGCGCCGGCATACTCTCAATCGATGCCGGTCAAATGGAGGCAGCGCGCGCGCTCGGCATGAGCTATGCGCAGGCCATGCGCCACATCATCCTGCCGCAAACTTTCCGCCGAGTAGTGCCACCGCTTACCAATGAAGCCATTGCGCTACTGAAAGACTCTTCGCTCGTTTCAGTAATCGGCTTGACTGAGCTTGCGCGCACCGGACAAGAACTCGCCAGCCGATACGCAGCGCCGCTCACTATCTGGCCGGTGGTGGCGGTCTTTTACTTGTTGCTGACCTTTCCGCTGACCCGCGTTGCGGAATATCTCGAACGGCGCTGGCGGCCGGTAACGAGAGTGTAGGCGAACACAATGAATATCAAGGAACAAGAAAGTAATCCGCAGATTACGCCGATTTCACAGATTCAGACCCTAAACAAGTTCAAGCCTTGAGAACCGGGCATTATCCTTAGGGTTTTGGTCTGTTGAATCTGCGTAATCTGTGTAATCTGCGGATCAATGTAGATGCTGAAGGGCAACCCCTCGGAATTGGCGACTGCTTAGTTATGAACGCGCTACCCATCATCATCGGCTCGCTCTGCGTGATCGCGATCGCGTATCGCTACTATTCCGCCTTCATCGCAGCAAAAGTGCTCGCGCTTGACGATTCGCGCCCCGTGCCTTCGCAGACGATGTACGACGGGCACAACTATTACCCGACAAACAAGTGGGTCCTCTTCGGTCATCACTTCGCGGCCATCTCCGGCGCCGGTCCGTTAATCGGCCCGGTGCTGGCGGCGCAGTTTGGTTTCCTGCCCGGCCTCTTGTGGTTAGTAATTGGAGTTTGTCTCGGCGGCGCCGTGCACGACTTCATGATCCTGGTGGGCAGCATTCGTCGTAAAGGAAAATCTCTGGCGGAGATGGCGCGCACGGAGATTAGCCCGCTGTCGGGTTTCGTTGCCGGCGTCGCAATACTCTTCATCGTTGTGATCGCGCTTGCGGGTCTGGGTCTTGTGGTGGTGAATGCGCTGGCTGAATCGCCTTGGGGCTCTTTCACAGTTGGCTTCACAATTCCCCTGGCGCTCTTCATGGGCCTTTACATGTACCGCTTCCGCAAAGGCAAAATCGTCGAGGCGAGCGTGATCGGAGTTTTAGGACTACTGGCGGCGGTCTACCTGGGCGGACGCGTTGCTGACTCATCACTGGCTAACACGTTCACTCTTTCGCGGCACACGTTAACGCTCCTGATGGCGTTCTACGGCTTCATCGCCTCCGTGCTGCCCGTTTGGATGCTGCTCTGTCCGCGCGATTACCTCTCTTCTTATTTGAAGATTGGAACGATCGCCTTCCTGATCATCGGCGTGATCCTCGTTCATCCAAATCTGAACATGCCGGCGCTCACGCCCTTTACCGCGGGCGGTGGGCCGGTGATTCCCGGCAAGCTTTATCCGTTCGTATTTATCACCATCGCGTGCGGGGCGATTTCCGGTTTTCACGCGCTGATCTCTTCGGGCACCACGCCGAAGATGATCGCCAAAGAGACTGACGCGCGGATGATCGGCTATGGCTCGATGTTGATGGAAGGCGTTGTCGGCGTGGTGGCGCTAATTGCCGCGACATCTCTTTTTCCCGGCGATTACTTTGCCATCAACACCGCGCAGAAGACGGACACACAAAAAGCTGCTTACGTGCGCATGGTTGATGAACACAGCGCGCAGGGCTTTAATCTACAGCCGCAAGAAATTGATCGATTGGAACAGGAGTCAGGCGAGAAGGACCTGCGTGGCCGCACCGGCGGCGCGGTGACGTTGGCGCTGGGCATCGCCAAAATCTTTGACGGCATTCCGGGTCTGCGCGGGTTGATGAAATACTGGTATCACTTCGCAATCATGTTTGAAGCGCTCTTTATCCTCACTACGATCGACACCGGCACGCGGGTGGCGCGCTTTCTTGTGGGCGAGTTTGGCGGGCGCTTCTACCGGAAACTGGAAGAGCCA
>JBGQJH010000208.1:0-5262 GCA_041498935.1 Pyrinomonadaceae bacterium
ATCGTCAACTGCGACAGTGACCCGCATACCGGGCTCGAGCTGTGCGAACAGTGGATCGCAACCGTGTGGATGATTCAGCGCATAACGTATCGCGGCCTCGCGGTTCGGCAGTCCTTTGATCGGCGGGTTGGGATAAAGCACCCGCGTGCCGATGGGAAGATCTTCAAGAATGAAGTCCTCCCCGGAGGGCATAATGCGCGGGGCGCTGTCCCGGTCGATGTAAATGACTGATTCGTGGGTTTTTCTTCGTAGTTGAAGTGCCATAAGTTTCGAGTTCCGAGTTTCGAGTTCCGAGTTTCGAGTTCCGAGTTTCGAGTTCAAGGCTGCCAACTTGAAAGCCGAAACTCGAAAACCCGAAACTACTTCAGGTTCAAGATCGGCCAATCATGATGCAGCGCCGTCTGACGCAAGCGCATGTCAGGGTTGATGACGGCCGGGTGACCAACGATCGAAAGCATTGGCAGGTCACTCATGCTGTCGGTGTAAGCATAGGAGTCACTCAAACTAAGCCCCTCGCGCTCGGCAAACACTCTGATCCAGGATGCTTTCGTCGCTGCGGCCATTACCGGCGGCAACAATCGGCCAGTCGCGACGCCATTCACAAACTCCAGCCGATTCGCGACGTATTCCTCGATACCCAGATGCTCCATCAGTGGCTTAACCGAAACATCCAGGGCGCCGGTCACTACAACCTGGCGCAGTCCAAGGCTGCGCGACTTCTCAATCAGTTCGTAAGCGCCGGGGAAAACAGCCGGCTTGAGCACTGAAAGGAAGAGATCATCGGCAAGAAAGCGTAGCCGATCTTCCTTGACGCCTTTGTAGCGCTTGAAGTAGAGATCGTTAAAAACTTTTCTGCTGTACTGGTCGGTGACGGCGAACACCGGAAGACTAAACAGCGTCGCGGCGCTCTTCTTGAAACTACGGAAAAGGCCTGGCTCGTTCCGGGCATAGAAACCAAGAGTGTGCACCAGGTTCGTGCTGACCAAGGTCCCTTCGAGATCGTAGAATGCCGCAGCTGCCAAGCCTTCCTCCTACTTCGCACGTAGTCAGCCTGAGTGCCCGGGCTGTTCGGAACAGTTGATTTCAGTCGAGCTGCCAATATAACCTAAACCGGACAATCCGCGGTAATGTAAATCATGTGTATAGTGCAACCATACAATTGGACTACTCTTATGCTAGTTTCGAAGAAAACGCACCGGAAAACCAGGGGAAAGGCGATCTTCTGCCTGGTGTTATTTATTGCCGGCGTGGCCGGAGGCTGTCGTAACCGCCGCAGCGAGACGAGCCAGGCAGGAAGTGCGCTGAGCGAAAAGAGCGCTGCAGACAGAATTGCCGAAGCTGATGCGCTCTATTCTCAGCGGCAGGATCTCTCGAAAGTTAGGTTGGGAATTGCTCTCTTGCGACAGGCTCGAATCGCTGATGATGAAAACTACGAAGCCGCCTGGAAGCTGGCAAAACTCAATTACTATCTGGGTTTGCATTCCACCGATGACCGAGAGCGCGAGGCGGCATTTCGAGAGGGTGTTGACGGCGGGAAGATAGCGGTGCAACTGCAGGGTGAGAAAGCTGACGGTCATTTCTGGTTGGGGGCCAACTATGGAGGAAGTGCTGAATTTAGCATGCTGGCCGGCCTGGCGAACTTTCAGGATATACGACGCGAGATGGAGAAGGTGGTTCAGATAGATGCACGCTATGAGGGTGGCAGTGCCTACATGGTTCTCGGACAGCTTTACCTGAGGGCTCCGAAAATCCTCGGCGGCGATAATCAGAAGGCAGTTGAGTATTTGGAGAAAGGTCTGCGATTCGGCGGCAACAACGGCTTGCTGCGGCTTCATCTGGCTGAAGCCTATCATGCGCTAAATCGCGATCAAGAGGCCCGGAAACAAATTGATTTCATTCTGCGGATGACTCCCGACTCCAATTATCTTCCCGAGTATAAAGAAGCTGTGGAGCAAGCAAAGAAACTTGAGGAGAAGATTGCGTGATGCTTCCAATATGACTCTTCTAAGCGATAGGTCTAAGTTTTTGGTTTTGCGCTAATCGCTGACGGTCTATGACTTCTTGCCGCTAACTCTCTTCAACTCCTCGAGCGTCCGTTTGTGCTGCTCGAGTTTCTGACCGGCCTCGCCGAGTTTTCCCTGTGAGGTGAGGCGCTGGTATTCCTCGAATTCCTGAACGGCCTTATTGATGAGCTGTTCGACGCTGAGCTGTTCTGCACTCCCGGCGGGAGAAGGTGACGCGGCTGGTTTCGGCGCGCCTTCGGCCGGCTTCTCCTTCGGCTGTCCAGTCTTGTCCTCGGGCGACGGTCGCGCCATGTCGCCGAAGAGACTCGTCATTGCCTCATCGAACGATTGGCCATAACCGAGACGATCCTGTGTTGCCAGTACGACCAGTCGCAGCTCAGGCATCGGGCTGCTTTCTGCTTTCAAGTAGATCGGTTCAACGAAAAGAAGCGACTGGCCGATTGGTATGACCAGCAGGTGCCCTCGCAGAACGTGAGAGCCCTGTTGATTCCAGAGAGTGAATTGCGAAGAGAGCTGAGAGTTTTGATCGATGCGCGCTTCGATCTGTAACGGACCATCAATGAGCCGCGACTTCGGGAAGTTGTAGCTCAGAAGCTTTCCGTAATTGTCGCCATCGCAACGACCGGCCATCCAACCGATCAGGTTGTTACGCCCGGAAGGGGTGAAAGGCAAAATGAGAACAAACTCGTTATTAGTTTGCTCGCCGGGTAATTGCATCAGCACGAAATAGGGGTCGATTGGTACCGGTTTTCGGTCCTGCTGATCCAGCGCGATCTGCTGGGCCACATTCCAGACGTCTTCGCGTTGGAAGAAGACCTTCACGCTTTGGGTATGATAGAGGCCGAACACTTCTCCTTGCACACGAATCAACGTCTCAGGATAGCGGACGTGTGCGCGCAGGTCGGCCGGCATCTGACTCGCGTCTTCGAACAACGTAGGAAACGTAGCGCGATAAGTTGCGATCAAGGGGTCCTGGCTGTCGAAGACGTAGAAGTGTGTCGTCCCGTTGTAGGCGTCAATCACCACCTTGACGCTATTGCGTATGTAATTGACGTTGTTCGCGCCGACGTCGTGGTGACGCGAGTAGGGATAGGTGGACGACTCCGTGAAGGCATCCATCATCCAGAACAGCCTGCCCTCGCTGCTCACAACGATGTACGGATCGTTATCGTAGATTAGAAAAGGCGCGATGCCATTTACGAGTTCACGTATGTTTCGATGGATCAGAACGCGACTTTCCGCGTTGACGTCATCGGAGAAGGGAAGCTTTGAAAGGTCGCCCAGCGCCCAGGCCAGCAGCGTGCGCCTCGCCCGACCGCCAATCCTTATGCCGCCCGAACCCTGGTAAGTGGTCGTGGTATTTGTTTCTCCCTGGGGAAAGTCAAACTCCTTCTGGCGAGTCTTCACGTAAACGTCTGTGTTTGTTTCCTGCCCATAATAGATTTCGGGGCGCGTCACTTTTATGTCTTTTGAGTTGGACTGAACGGGCATGTCTGAAACAACGAAGCGCGGCATACCTTCCGGTGTAAAGCCGTTCGCGGTGTTTACCGTAACGCCGTAGCCGTGTGTGTAGATCAGTTTTTCATTAATCCAATTGCGAGAAGACTCCGGAAGCTTCTTGACGTCGATTTCGCGCGCCGCGACCATCATCTGGCGAATGCTTTCATCGAGGTGATAGCGATCGACATCGACGTCCGGGAAATCGTAGTAAGTTCTAATGGCCTGGATTTGTTTAAGCGTGTCCTGCAAGGCATGCCAATCCCACAGCCGGATATTTTCGAGCGTGGGGCGATTAGCGTTGAGATTAAGGGCCTCTACTGAGTTCTCTGCGGGAAACTCTCTCAGCTCGAGCTGTTCCAGTCCGAAAGCGCGCCGGGTCCAGGCGATGTTTTGTTCGATGTAAGGCGTTTCGCGCCCCAGTTCATTTGGTTTGACTATAAAGCTGGTGACATAGAGGGGTACGATGTAAACGCCGACGACATAGACGGCGACGGGAATTGCCAGCGCCACGAGCAACAGCCGCAGACCGCGTTTTGTAAAAGCATTGAGTACTGAGATGGCGGCGGCTATGAGCAAAGCAACAAAGACGAGGTAAAGCGCCGGCAGCAGATACTTCGCCTCTGCGAAGGTGACGCCGGAAAAAGTCTGGTGATCCTCCCAGAGGTAGGGAAAGCGTGAGAGATAGGTGCGCCAAGCCAGCAAAGCGAGGAACACGGCGAGTGCCAACGAGACCGCGGCAAGAGTTTTTGTGGCGGCATTCTTGCCGGCGGTTTTCAAGACCTTTTGCGGCAAAGTGAGCAAGGAGTAAACAATCGAGGCGCAGAGCACGACGAAGGCGAGGGTGATTAGCCAGCCGCTGAGTAGATCATAAAGTGGCAGTGAGAAGAGATAGAAGCCGAGCGGTTTCTGGAAAATAGGGTCCGGTGCAGCCGTCACAGCCCGATTGAAATAAAGCGCGAACGTCTGCCAGTCGCCCTTCATCGCGAGTCCATAAAAGAGACCAAACAAAACTGCGAGAATCCATCCCAGCGGTCGCACAAAGCGCTCTGGCGCAAATTGGATCGGTTGGTTGTTAACAACGATCGTTCTTTTTTCTATCGTCTGTGAAGCAAAGGCCCGCTCCAGCAACCAAAAGGCCGTACGCAGAAGCAGCACGGTCATTATGGCGAACGCCAAAAACAAGCCAATTTTCAGTTTGAAGATATACCAATAGACTGCTGCGAAGCCGAGCGAGCTAAACCATGCGGCTGAAAGATAAACTGCGAGACCGCGAGACAAGACGATGAACAGCAGGACTAAGCCGACGATCAGCCAGACTCGCCAACGGCGGCGTTTCCTGGCTGGGCCAACATCGATGACTTCATCGTCTCGCAAAGGGAAGGATTCACTCACGTGCAGCTAGCATACGCTTATTGCCCGGACCTCTCAACGATGGCGACCCATAAGTCCACGTCCAGGGTCCGACGTCCACAGTCTGTGCAGCGAACGGACGTTTTCATTGATACCCGCCTGCTAACAAAAACTGTAGACTTCGGACATTTGACTTTGCGCGGAATGTGGCTGGATTGTTTGATTTCTTGTCGGGTGGCGCATGTGTATAATAGCCGCGGTCTCCGTAGGTAGTGAAACGTGCAATTCAGTCGAACGAAATTAGTTTTCCATGAGGTTGCATTTCGTTCAAACGCCTGACGGGTGAACTCACTCGATAGGGCAGTTCAGTAGAGAAATCTAAATGCTA
>JBGQJH010000209.1:0-5234 GCA_041498935.1 Pyrinomonadaceae bacterium
CGAATGAGTTGGCGGTCGCCGGGGATTATTATCTTGCGATGTTCGGTGTGGGCGTCGTCGGCGAGCGCGATGTAAACAAGCCCCACTGGTTTCTCTTCAGTTCCGCCGCCGGGTCCGGCGATTCCAGTTATTGACAAACCAAAGTCGGTGCGCGCGCGCTTACGAATTCCTTCGGCCATTGCTTCGGCCACCGGCGCGCTCACCGCACCATGCTCCAGCAACAACACGGGCTCTACGCCAAGCGTCCTCGTTTTCGCGTCGTTCGAGTAAGCGACTACTCCTTCGACAAAGTACTTCGACGAACCCGGTACCTCCGTCAGCCTTTGCGCAATCAATCCGCCCGTACAACTTTCGGCGACGGACAGCGTGTAGCCACCAACCGTCAACTTCAGACCGACAACTTCCTCCATCTGCTCGCCTGCAAAAGAAAAGACAGCGTTGCCCAGACGTTCTTCGAGCTGCTCAGACAAGCGATCAAGCAGAGTCTCGGCTTCAGCTTCGGTTCGGCCGCGCGCCGTAAGATGAATCTCGATCTCGCTCTGGTTGAAAAGAATCGTCGTCTGTGGGTTCTCGTATTGCGTGTAGATGGGCGCAATCTTTTCGTCAACCGCCGACTCGCCCAGACCCGCCACGCGCAGCATTCGCCTTACAACTTTCACAGAGCCCGCTCTGCCAACAAGCTTCGATTGCACATGGTTTTCAAACATCGGTCGCATCTCGCGCGGCGGTCCCGGCAACAACACAATCGCGACGCCTTCATGCTCGATAAACATCCCCGGCGCGCTGCCGTTGGGGTTAGGCAACACTTCAGCCTTGTCGATCACCATCGCCTGGCGTGAGTTTCGCTCCGGCATTACAAGGCCAAAGCTCCGGAAGCGCTCGCGCAGCTCCGCGAGAATTGTTTCGTCAAGCAACAGCCGGCGACCCAGCGCGCGCGCGGCAACCTTGCGCGTGATGTCATCTTCGGTTGGGCCAAGACCGCCGGTTGTTATCACCACCTTCGAGCGTCTGGTTGCATCCTTGATGGCTTCTTCCAACCGGGCATCGTCGTCGCCCACGATGGTTTTGAGTTTTACTTCAATGCCGATGCTGTTCAGCTTTCCGGTGAGCCAGAGACTATTGGTATCGGTGCGGTCGGGAGCAAGGAGCTCCGAACCTATCGCGATGATTTCGGCTGTGAGCGTTTCGAGCAAAGGCTGGGCACCGGGGCTTTGTGAATCAGGAAGCCTTGGGTTCTTCCTGATAGATGTCGTTTAGTACTTCCGAGATTGGGGGCGGCGCGGTAATGGACTTGAGCGAGCGCGTGGTTGAGATTGCCAGATCCCTGCGTGGGGAACGCAACTCTTCGGACATCTCGCCTTCGTATGCTTCTACCATTCGCTTCAGTTGTTGTTGGCTTTCCGCGAGTAGGCGGGCGGCGCGCTCCTGATGCATTCGTTCCAGGCTAGCAATCGCGGCGTTCGCTTTTGCCCAACGTCTTGGCCGGCGTTCAATGCGTCGCAGCCGGTCAACGTAGCGGCGCAATTGTCGCGACGGCAAAACGTGGCGACTTTCTTTTAGTACCTCTTCTTCAGCCGCAAATCCCAATTGTTCAACTGCGGCATTGTGGTCGCCAATGGAATAGTACAAAGCACCCAGCGCAAACCGGCTCAAAGGGGGCGAATCGGGCATTGACCTGACGACCTGCTCGCCGGTTTTTATGACTTCGGCAATTTCAAAGTGATACCTGCTCCGCTCGCCATCGACCAGTATTTCATTAGCCGCAACGTAGAAACCAAAAATCACTTTAGTCTTGCGGTTTGCCCGCAATCTAAGAGCAAGGAAAACCAGGAAGCCGACTGTGACCACGCCGACTATTATTATTGGAGCGACGCGTACAATCTCCAGCACACCAACCATGAGCGCGCCGACAACAACGACGGCGCCAATCCTTATCGCTAACTTCTTGCGGCTTACAGTCATGACGTTCCAGGGTCCGACAAACTCCAGGAAACTTTGATCAAGTGTCTTCGACGCTACGCGTCGAAAGTGCTTAATCAGAGTTTCGGACAAATCAGTCAATCGTCCTTACCCAATCTCTGCCAAATCGCCGTTCCCACTTGTTCGCACGAAAGGTTCCCACCCAGATCGCGCGTTGTCTCATCGTGAGAGATGGCTTCGCCGACGGCTTTCTCGATCGCCTGGCTTGCTTTCTTGTGACCCAAGTATTCTAGCATCATCGCGCAGGTCAGAATAGCGCCTACCGGATTCGCTATACCCTGACCCGCAATTGCCGGCGCGCTCCCGTGGACAGGCTCGAACAGCGATACGCGGCCCGGATGAATATTGCCGGAAGCTGCGAGACCAAGCCCGCCCTGAATGGCAGCGCCAAGATCTGTGAGAATGTCGCCAAAGAGATTATTGCTGACAATCACGTCATACTGCGCCGGGTCGAGCACCATAAACATCGCCATTGCATCGACGTATTGATGGTTCGCTTCCAGCTCCGGGTAGTCCGCGGCAACTTCCTTGAAAACGCGTTGCCACAAATCGCCGCCGAAGCGTTGGACGTTTGACTTGTCAGCCATCGTCACGCGCTTTCGCCCGTGCGCACGCGCATACTCGAATGCCGCGATAATAATTCTTTCGACGCCGCGGCGCGTGTTGAGTTCCTCTTGCGTGGCGATTTCGTCGGCAGTTCCCTTCTTCAGAAAACCACCCGCGCCGCAATAAGCGCCTTCCGTGTTTTCGCGAAAGACTACGAAGTCGATGTCTTCGACTCGGGCGTTGCGCAAGGGAGTCAGTCTTGCATCGAGCAAGCGAACCGGACGGAGGTTGATGTAGAGATCGAGGCCGCGTCGCATTCCCAACAGAATATCTTCAGCATGTTGGTTGGAAGGAACGCGCGGGTCGCCAAAGGCGCCGGCGAAGATGGCAGCGAATTTATTGGAGAGCATCCCCAGCGCGCCGACCGGCAGCGAAACGCCTTCACGCAGAAATTTCTCAGCGCCCCAGTCGAAGTGAGTTAACTCCAACTCAACCTGGTGCGTTTCGCGGACGCGCTCGAGTATGCGAACAGCCTGGCGCACGACTTCCGGACCAATCCCGTCTCCGGGGATAACAGCGATCTTAGTATTGGAGGGACTCATTAACCTTCCGTACAGACTATTGTGGAATCGTTGGCGTCACTGTCCCGGCTGCCGCCGGCGGTCTGCCTGCCACGCGTTCTGCGATCTTCGGCAAACTCGCCAACACACCATCCCCGACAACCTTCATGCTCTCAGCCGAAACTTTATCCAGGGTGTCGTTAGCCTTGTGCCAATAGCGATAGCTGCTGAGTTGGATTAGATCGAGCGAGTCAATTCCTGCCCTCAGAAACGGTAGGTGATCATCGCCGCCGACGCCTTCGGGACGATCTACAAAATACTTTCCATATCCTAAGTCTCGCGCCGTGCGCCAAACGGTGTCCTGCAACCATCTCGTGCTCAGGGTGTCCCGGCCCAGCTCAAGGTCTTTCGACCCCATCAGGTCGAGCAGTATCAACGCACGCACGCGGCCCAGTTCCTTGTTCTCGCGAAGCCGGGAAACATAATGACGACTGCCGTAGGTGTTGTCAGGCAAAGGAGTCTGGGGATCGGCGGGATTCGGATTGTGACACTGGTCCCAATCTTCGCAAAAGGCTTCCTCGCCGTCGAAGAACACCAGCCAATAGGTCAGCTTTGGTTTCTGCTGGCTCGCGCCTAACACTCTACCCAACTCCAGCAAAGTGCCGACAGAAGTTCCCGGATCGTTAGCGCCCAGGAAACGCATGTCCTTGTAAAACTTCGAGTCGTAGTGACTGGCAATCATGATCACGTCTTTCGACTCACCAGGAATCTCGGCGGTGAGGTTCACCATCTTTTTTTCCCCAAGCGGCGTCGTTGCGGTGAACTCGTCCGTCCTGACAGCGAGACCGGAACCTTTCAGCGAGCTAACGATGTAGTCACGTGTCCTGGCCAGTTCCGGCGAGCCGGGGATGCGCGGGCCAATCTCCATCTGCTTCTTTACATGCTCCATCGCGCGTTCGCCATTGAAGGCCACTGCGCCGGGCACCACTGCCGGGTTTGCTTCTTCCGCGCGGTTCGAAGTCGCAACGCGCGCATTCGGTGGCGCGTCGTTCTTGGGACAGCCGGTTAATACAAGCGAGAAGCTAAATAGAAACAGAGCGATCGCTAAGTTGTTCAGGCGCGCGCGAAAGGCGAAACGGTTTGGTTCAATCTCAGGCATCAAAGGCAAGTTACACCGTAATCGAGGCAAAACGCAAAATCGCGAGAGAGCGGCGCTTACCTGGAAAGGCGACCTTACTCTGGATTCAAGCGAACCATGGCTGCGACAGGTCGCGACCGACCAAAGCGCTGACTGGTCAGCGCACTGCGAAAGGGTTGAACGTTGATTTCCGATGGTTATCGGGTGCGTGCGCTTGCCTGCCTGGCACGGACGCGCGGGGTAGTCCCTTCTTTGTCGGCTTCTTTCATCGCCCGGCGACACTCCGCGCAGACTCCAATAATCCGCAGCAGGTGTTGGGTCACCTGAAAACGGTGCTTAGCCGCCATCGCGTCTTGAATCGCTTCCAGCTCAGCCGAAAAGAATTCGATGATCCGGCCACACTCGGAACAGATCATATGATCATGGTGTTGATGCTTGTAGTTGTGCTCGTAGTGGGTGATGCCGTCGCCAAAGCGAACTTCGCGCGCGAGCCCGGCTTCCGACAGAAGCTTCAACGTGCGATAGACCGTGGTTTGTCCGATGCTGGGGTCTTCCCGCTGGACCAGGCGATAGAGGTCTTCGCTGGAGAGATGCGCTTCGGTGCGCAGGAAGATGTCGAGAATGAGGTCGCGTTGAGACGTGCGCTTGAGTCCCTTCTTCTGGATGTGTTTGAGAAAAACTTCCTGCTCTTCAGTCATGGTTCGGGCGATCTTGCAGTTGCGTCTCTTACGTGCGATACCAGACTGATTCTACACTCCGAAACGATCACTGTGAAGACTTGGCGGCCGCTGGTGATACGTCAGTTTGATGTCCGATAAACTCTAGCTTTTCGTTGCGCCACGACAAACTAGAGTTTGTCGGACACTTTCATCGAAACTGACCCATACCAAGAGTTGGGACGCGGCGTGGCGGCGGTGAAGATTGTTCGCTCGACGCCGCGCGTGGTATTTTGGGCGCACGTGCCGGGGTGGCGGAATGGCAGACGCTACGGACTTAAAATCCGTTGACCG
>JBGQJH010000210.1:0-5222 GCA_041498935.1 Pyrinomonadaceae bacterium
AACCGCAAAGGGCGCAAAGGACACGCAAAGCACCGCAAAGAGCCACTACAGACAGTTGCAAGTTATTAAGCAATGTTTCTACCTAAGACCTGTCGCTCCTGAATTTGAGATCTCAAATCTGAGATCTTAGAATCCCGGAGCCAGCATTTGCGCCATAGCCGCGGGGTTCTTAATCCTTTGAGCCATCATCCACGCGTCGGCCTCAGTAATAAGTTGTTGGCCCTTATCGCCGCCGGTTATCTCACCCAGGCGCCGGCGGGCGACCGCTGCGTAGAGATGCATATCGGCGTCTTCGAAACCCTGGACTGCGTCCGTTAGAAATGTGGCTATCCGGAATTCTTCAGAGCGCTGGTGCGCGATGGCGGCGCGGACCAAACTGGCAAACGGATTACCCCATGACATCTTTTCTTTCTCTATCTTGCGCGCCAGCTTTTCAGCAATGCGCAACTTGTCTCTGTCGACGCGAATGGCGCTGTTGGCCAACGCGGTGCGCGCACGTAGATGCATTGCCTCGATCCGGAGCACTTGAATACGCAGCAGCATCGAATTCTCCAGCGCTTGCCATTGTCCCTCCAGATGTTTCCAGGCGACTTCTACGTCGCCGGTGTAAAGTTCAATTTGCGTCAGCGCCAGCAGCGAACTGTAATGCTGCAAATGGAATCCTTCGTGAGGCCACGCTTTCAGCGCCTCGATTACTTCTGCCCTCGCCTTGTCCGGATCGTCTGCCGCAAGCCAAATCAGATTCAAGCGCGTGCGCAAGTCGGTGGCGCCAAAAAGATTTCCCTGTTCGATGGCCGCTGAAAGGAGCGAGGGCACTCGTCGCGAAACTTCAGCCAGCTCGCCCAGGTACAAGAGCGCGCTGAGCATGAAGCGCTGTGCGATGGTCAGCTCCCAGGTCACACCCGTGCATCGGTCACGCAAAACTTCCGCGGCGCGCTCGCAAAGTTCAGCCGCCTTCTGCCAGTTCCCGACGAGGTACGCGGTGACACCGCTGGCCCAGATTGAGAGTCCGATGGCCTGCGGGTGTCCGACTTTCTGTGACAGCTCTTCAGCCCAGCGCGCAACCTGCGCCGCGCGCTCTCTCGCGGCGCCACCGCGCGAAGCTGTCTGCGCTGCCTCGAAAGCCATCGCGCGCGCCACGCGAAAAGGCTCGCCCGCTCGCAAAGACAGCAACAGATGACGACTCTGGAAGTCGGCGCCAAGAATGAGGTCAACCGCGCCCAGCCCGGCGGCAACGGCCCAACAGGTATCGATGCGAACGAGGTCGGACTCGGGTATCTCGCTCGCGTCACGCTCGGTGAAATCCAGGCCGCGCAGGCGAATCTGGAGCCGCTTCAGCAGCAGCGAAAGTAGCGCGCGCTTCGGTCCCGCGGGAAGCGTAAACCCGACGGCGGCGAGCACGGAGCGTATCAGCTCCAAACCCTCTCTGATGTGACCGCCCATCAATAATTGCTGCGCGGCGCGGCGCTTGAAATCAAGACTAGAACCGGCCGAAGTCACCTCGGCCAGTTCCAGATACGCTTCTGCGGCTTCGGCGGGCCGCCCCGCGCTTACCAGGGCATCTGCCAGCCCGCGCTTCAGGTCGACAAGTTCGGCGCCGCGCACGGGAGCAAGTTCGAGAGCACGGCGATAGAAAGCAGCCGCGCGATCAAACGCCAGGGCGCTGGCCGCTTTTCTGGCAGCCACGGCTGCGTGAGTTGCCGCACGCACTCTTTCGCCCGCACCGAGATAGTGTTCAAAGAGTGCTTCGGGATCGTCGATGCCGCGGCCTTCGAGCGCCTGGGCCAGGCGGCGATGGATGAGGGTTACTTTTTTCGGATCGAGTTGAGTGGCGAGCGTCTCGCGTATGCGATCGTGATAAAGCTCGAGCGTGTGTCCGGCGCCGCCGGTGCGCAGAAACTGCGCCGCCCGCAAAGAGCTAACCAGAGGAAGCTCGTCGCCCGAAAGCTCTGCCGCTTGATAAACCACTTCCGGATTAATTGGACGCCCGGCAACCGCGAGAGCGTCGACAAACTGCCGCGCCCCTTTTGGCAGATGGCGCAGTCGCGCGTCGAGCATCATGGCCAGGGTAATGCCGGTAGTTGCGGTCTGATCGCTGGTTGAAGCGTAACGGGCAAGCTGTTCCAGCAGGAAGGGATTCCCGCGCGCCTCGCGCAGAATCGCTTCTGTAAACGGCTCGAGCAGAGCAGCGCTTGGCCCGAGTAAATCGCTCACCAGCGCGTGGGATTCGGTTCTTGACAAAGCGCCGACCCGCACTTCGCGACAGCTTTCACTGCCCGCCTTCTCGAGCAACGATTTCAGGAACGGCTTGCTTTCAATATCTTCGCTGCGAAAACTCGACAGCAACAGCAGTGGCGGCGATTCCGGTGGCCGCAGTAAGTCTTCAAGCAGCGTGGTGCTATCGGCATCTGACCACTGCAAGTCGTCGATATAGAGTACCAGCGGTTGTCTGTCAGAAATGCGTCCCAGTAGTTCGCGCAGGGCCGCAAACGCTTTTCGTCGCAGAGTGAAAGGGTCAGGAATTTCCTGTTCGCGCTGCGGCGCATTGAAAACCGAGTCGACCTGGAGCATCACGGGAAAGAGGCGAGCGAGCGCCAGGACTTCGCGCGGCATCAACGCTTCCGCTTTGGCTTCGGGCAGTGAAAGCAGATACTTCGTCAGACTATCGACAACACCGTCCAGAGCTTTATAGGGGACCGACTCCCGTTCGTAACAGCGTCCTTCAAGGATAACGACGTCAGGCTGTTGCTCGCGCAACCCGTCCAGAAAATGTCGCGCCAGCGCAGCCTTCCCCATCCCCGAGCTGCCATGGAGATAGACCGTCACTGTCTGCCCGCGCCTGGTGACAGCGAAAGCATCTTCGAGCTCGCGTAACTGGCGTTCGCGGCCAACGAAGGCAGACGTTTGTACCAGCGACGGCGCGGGCGAAGATACTATCGGCCGCTGCAATGGCCCGGTCTTACCTTGTCCCAGTATCCGCAGAATTTCCCTGCCCGCCGGTCTCTCCTCCGGCTTGCGGCGAAGCAGACGGACGCAAAGGTCGTTTAGATCTTCCGGAACGTTTCTTACCAGTTCTGCCGGCGCCGGTGGATCGAAGTTTTGTTTATTCATCATCACTTCGAAAAACTTGCCGGCAAACGGGAGTCGCGCCGCCAGCGCCTGATAGAGCATCACGCCGACGCTGTACCAATCACTGGCGCGGGAAATGGGAAGCTGGGCCCCCTGCTCCGGAGACATGTAGTCCGGCGTGCCGGCGAGCGTGAAGGTGTCGTGATGTTCCTTGTCTTCAACTTCCGCAACCAGACCGAAATCCAGAATGACGACCCGCCCTTCTTTGGTTACCAGAACATTCGAGGGTTTGATGTCGCGATGAAGCTTTCCTGTTTCGTGCAGTGCATGCATGCCCTCGGCAAGCTGCCTGAGGGCGAGGCGCAAACGATTAAGATCCAACTTCGATTGCGAGAGCGAAGCGTCCTCGGGAGATTCCAGGGACTGCGACGCCGAGTGAGTGGGCCTGACTGAATCCAACTGTCTGGTTTCGGCTTCGTAGTCTGCCAACAACTCGTTACCGGATTCTTTGGAAATCTTTCGCAGCGTCGGAGTTTTTGAAGACTGGACGTGTTTGGCGTGATAGCCCGGTCGAACGTATTCAAGAAAATTTATTCCCTGAACGAGTTCCATGGTGAAGAACCAGTAATGGCCGTCGGCCATGAACTCGTAAAGGGCCACCAAATTCGGATGAGAGACATCAGCGAGCGAGCGAAACTCATTCTTAAACCGGGAGATGTGTGAGGCTTCGGCGCGCGTCAGCGTCTTCAGCGCCACTACCTTGTTGGTCTCGCGATCATGTGCTTCGTAGACGACGCCCATTCCGCCCGAGCCAAGCCGACGGCGAATGCGGAAGCGTTCAGTGCCGAGAAAATCGCTGGAGTGTTGACTCATTGATCTGGAGCGAAACTACGGAACGCGAGAATGTAAGTTAATATAGATTAGTCTAAGCCATAAAGTGCCGCAGGCATAGATATTCGTGAGGACAATCCAGATCGCGGTTTATGGACAGGATTTACAGGATGAACAGGATTGCAAGAAGCGATTAACTTAACCGATTCCATCTTGTTAATCGTGTAAATCCTGTCGATTTGATTTAAAGGAGAGTGAAATGGACTGGCGCGTGTTTCTAACAACCTTTGGCGTAATATTTCTGGCGGAGATGGGCGACAAGACTCAGCTGGCGGCGATGACCATGGCGGCGCAGTCGAAAAAGCCCTGGGCCGTGTTCATCGCCGCGGCGCTGGCGCTCACGGCGGTTTCAGCGATTGGCGTGCTCGTGGGCAGCGTCATCGGAGACTACCTTCCGCTGGTGTGGGTCAAACGCGTCGCTGCTGTCGCATTCATTGTCATTGGAATATTGATTCTCGCGGGGAAGTTCTGAGAGAGAGCGTTTGCCAACTACACTGATGTTATTATTAACCTTCAATCCGTCAGCCCGATCGCTTTTGTTTACTTAATTTCGGAGACTCCCGTATGCCGCAAACTCCACACACTGAGCGCCATTTCACTGCCAGCGAAGTTGTGCGCGACATCGTAATCGGAATGTCTGACGGATTGACTGTTCCCTTTGCGCTTGCCGCGGGACTGACGGGCGGACTGGCCGGAGCCTCGAACCCGAACGGCATCATCGTGACGGCGGGTTTAGCGGAGATAGCGGCAGGGTCGATCGCGATGGGCCTCGGCGGTTATCTCGCCGCGAAAAGCGACGCCGAACACTACGCCAAGGAACGCGAACGCGAGAAGCGCGAAGTTGCCGAAATACCTCATGAAGAGATGAGAGAAGTGGCGGAGGTGTTTCAGGAATACGGACTAACCCAGGAACAAACCAGGCCCATTGTCGAGGCGTTGCGCAAGCAACCAGGGAAGTGGATCGACTTCATGATGCGTTTCGAACTCGGTCTGGAAAAGCCTGACCCAAAGCGGGCGCTGACCAGCGCTATCACCATCGGCGGCGCCTACGCCGCGGGCGGGTTCGTTCCGCTCGCGCCGTATATGTTGAACCGCGACCCCCACACCGCACTGTTCATTTCGATCGGCGTGACGCTGGCAGCATTGTTCATTTTCGGATTTATCAAGGGCCGGTTCACTGGCACGCGGCCAATGCGCAGCGCTTTGCAGACTGCGCTGATCGGAAGCGCCGCAGCCGGAGCTGCCTTCCTGATAGCCAGAGC
>JBGQJH010000211.1:0-5220 GCA_041498935.1 Pyrinomonadaceae bacterium
ACTTTCATAGGGCCACCCGCGGGGCGTGCGCCAATACAAGAGGTGTCGGCCCAGATGATGGGCAAGCTTAATGCAATCCCGGGCGTGTTTACGTTCCTGCGGCCCTTTCCGGTTTTGGAGATCAGCACGGGCGTGACCAGTCAGAACCAGGGCCAATACGCCTTTGCGGTTTCCGGCGCGAATCCCGAACAAGTCTACGAAGTTAGTCAAAGGTTGATGGGTAAGCTGATGGAGTATCCGGGATTCCTGACAGTTTCATCGGACTTTTACAACAACACTCCCAGTGTGAATATCGAACTTCGTCGCGATCAAGCCAGAACTTATGGAGTATCCGAGGCGCGGATCCTGTCGCTGTTGCGCAACGCCTATTCGCAGAACTTCCTCTATCTGATCAAAAAACCTGAGGACCAGTACCAGGTTATTCTGGAGATGGAAGACGCCGCTCGGGCCCGGCCTGAAGATCTCTCGCTACTGTACATAAGAACGGATGACGGACAGCGTCTGGTGCCACTTGGCGAATTGGTTACCTGGAAATCAACGCTGGGTCCGCAGGCCGTGAATCACCTTAATCAGTTCACCAGCGTGACCCTCTCTTTCAACCTCAAGCCCGGGGTAGCACTGGGCGACGCGACGAATTTCATTAAGCAGTCGGCGGCGGAAATTGTGCCACCCACGGTGCGCGGGGAACTGCAAGGCGAAGCGCAGACGTTCAGCAGTACGGTCAGCAGCCTGACTCTGCTGATGGCCCTGGCCGTGTTCGTGATGTATGTGATTCTGGCTATCCTATACGAAAGTTACGTGCATCCGCTGACCGTGCTATCGACCCTTCCCACCGCGCTGGTGGGTGGCCTGTTAACGCTTCTTCTGTTTGGGCAGGAGGCGTCACTTTACGCCTTCGTTGGCATGTTCATGCTGATGGGGATCGTCAAGAAAAACGGCATTATGATCGTCGACTTTGCGCGCCAGCGCGTTGATGCCGGCGAGGCCGCGGATCGAGCGATTCACGACGCGAGCATGGATCGCTTCCGGCCGATTCTGATGACCACGCTTGCCGCAGTCTTTGGCGCGATGCCGATCGCGCTCGGTTATGGGGCTGATGGTTCCTCGCGTCGACCACTCGGCCTGGTAGTTGTTGGCGGCCTGGTGGTTTCGCAATTCATCACGCTCTACATCACGCCCGTGATCTATCTTTACCTTGAAGAGTTTCAGGAGAAAGTACTGGACCGTACATCCTTCTTTGGTTCGCGACACTCACGGAAGTCCCGCAGCGGCGATACAGCAGGCGACCCCGAATCATTACCGGCGGACGTTGCGGCAGGGGATTGAGCAGGAGCCTGCAGGACTGCCGCTAGTCGCCCTAAGGCGCCGCGCGCTGTAGAGCTCAAAAGACCGGAACACTAAGAACAAATGAGAGGAGAAGAATAATGGCAAACGTAAAACCAATTCCAGAAGGGTACCACTCGGTAACGCCGTATCTGATTATCAAGGGAGCCGCCGACGCCATCGAGTTTTATAAGAAGGCGTTTGGTGCGACCGAGCTATTTCGCATGGAGCACGAAGGGAAAGTTGGCCATGCTGAGATCAAGATCGGTGACTCGCCAATAATGCTTGCGGATGAGAGTCCGGGGATGGGGTATCTAAGTCCGCAAGCGCTCGGCGGCACGCCCGTCAGTCTCATGATTTACGTGGAGGACGTGGATGCCATCTACAATCAAGCCATCAAATCCGGTGGTGAAGAGGTAAAGGCACTGCAGGATCAATTCTATGGAGATCGCTCCGGCACATTGAAGGATCCGTTCGGACATGTCTGGACGGTGGCAACGCACAAGGAAGACGTGACGCCTGAAGAAATGGATAAGCGAATTGCGGCGGTGGCATCCGCCCACGCAGGGTGATACTAAAGACTTGGTTCACCCTGGAGCTAAGCGGGTCACAAACCAAAAGCGGCAGGCTCATCAACCTGCCGCTTTTTACTATTGAATTTGAGGGGCCGAGAAGGGCTCGAACCTCTGACGTTGGGTCCTTCATTGAACCGAGACTTTGCTTCTCGTCAATTCTCCGGGGTTGAAATTTCGTCAAAGCTTTGAATGATCTGATAGCGGTCGGCCAAACTCTGGGAATGATTGCCGGGCCTCACGCACAGAAGTGTCTGCATCCCGGCATCGCTTGCCGCAGCGAGTTCGACGACCGCATCTGAAATGAAAAGCACCTCACTTGCTGTTAGACCCAAAGCCGCTGCGATCTGGCGATAGCTCTGAACATCCGTCTTCGATCCAACCGTGGTGTCAAAGTAATCGCTAATAAATCGGGTGAGATCGCCCGCCTCGGTGTGCGCAAAGAGAAGCTTCTGAGCTAGCGCGCTGCCGGATGAGAAGATGCTGATTTTCAAACCTGCGCACCGCCAACGCTCGAGAGCCGGCGCAACATCTGCGAAGAGTTCCGCTTTCAGAGTCCCGTCAACGTAACCCTGTTTCCAGATCTTGCCTTGCAAGGATTTCAAGCCCGTAGACTTGCGGTCGCGATCAATCAGCCAGTTAACGTAGGCGACCATGGAGTCGATCTCGGCATCAGGCGGCCCTTCGATAAGCGCTGGTGGCTGCAAGTTCTGCTTCAGGTCAATAGCGTGCTCCTCGCGCAGTCGCAGTAGGTCGGCAAGCAACTCCGCTGAGTCAGAATGCTCGACGAGAAAATTCCTTACGTGTGATTGCGCGTAAGAAAACAACACGTCATGAACGAACGTAATGGGTGTGGTCGTGCCTTCGATGTCGAGCAGGATAGCGCGAATATCGGCGGTTAACAGACTTGAAGTCATGACCTTGTTTTTAAGTGATGCTCACGAGAATTACAGGTTGGTATGGGCGCTAAGCGGAAGATGGGCAAGACCGAAGCAGACCGGAAGAAAATTTTCATCAACGCCACTGTCGGTGTAGAGCGGCGTCCAACCAGCCTGGTCCTGGAACAACCGGATGGCTCGAATGCGGCGGTCGGCGCAGAGGTTGAACCAATGCCAGGTGCCCCGCGGAACACGAATCAGATCGCCGGCTTCGACCTCAATGGCGACTACCGGTTCGGCCTTTGGGTGAATATGAAAAAGTCCATGGCCCGCGATTATGAATCGTACCTCGTCTTCGTCATGCCAGTGTTCACGATTAAACTTCGCCAGCATCGCTTCGAGACCCGGCGTCTCGGGACTAACATCGATTACATCAGCCATGACATAGCCGCCTCGGGTTTTTAATTCGTCGATCTCTTTGGCATACGCTCGCAGGATTTCATCCGCCGGTGCATCGTCAGCGACTGCGTGAGCGGGCGTCCACTGCTCGTAATCAATGCCATACCGGTTCAGGTATGTGGCGATCGCTTCGCGATCCGCTATCTGCTTCTCCTCATCGAGGATCGTCACCAAAGCCATCGTCAACCCTCCACCTTAGCGCCTTTTGAAAGTCCGTCTTGACGCGTCATCGTTCGTTGATTGTTCTCTGTGCAGCAGGTCTGCAAGTTCTTCTGACAAACTTTTTCTGGCCTTAGAGGAAGCGGTCAACCAGTCTGCAAAGCCGGCGGCATATTAGTAGCCCCGGGCGTAAGCCCGGGGAACGAGCAGCGAAAAGGTTCCGAGCCCCGCTAGGGGCGAAAGAGTTTCATGTTGCATCGTTGCGTCAGCCAATTTCTGTCGCCCGCTTTGCGGGCTAGATGTTTCGGACCAACGTTGGATCCCCGGGCTTACGCCCGGGGCTACTAATATGCCGCCCGCTATCGCGGGCTCGTTCCGCGTTTCCCTTTGGTTCTTATCTCGATCGTGCGGCCCACCGCCTCAAGCAGGAACTCGAGAATTTCGACATGCCGTTTTGCCTGCGGCAGATCATTCCCCCAGGAATAGAGACCATGACGCCGCAGTAGGAAACCGTGCGCATGCTTGTGCTTCCTGAGAGTATCACCGATGCTGTCAGCAAGCACCAACATGTCTTGAGAGTTTTCGATAATCGGCAACCACTCGCGGTGTTCGTGCGTGTTAACACCCTGGAGTCCTTTTAGCATCTCGTAGCCTTCAATGGCCACACCACCAGCGACGGCGTGTAGATCTGAGAGTATCGTATTCCATATTGAATGGGTATGAAGCACTGCGCCTGCGCCGAGTTCTTTTACGATCCGGAGGTGCAGGGGGCTTTCGTCTGATGGTTTGGTGTGGTGTTCACTGATCACTCGAGCGTCCTCGTCAATCATTAAAATCTGATCGGCGCGCAGTTCACCCTTATCGACGCCGCTTGGGCTCATGGCGAGGCGTAGCGGTTCACGATCCACAACCGCACTCAGGTTCCCACTCGTACCAACCAACCAGCCGCGAAGGTAAAACCCTCTGGCGATTGAGGCAAGGCTCGAAGCAATTTGCGAGAAATTGTCAGACATGGAAGACATCGAAAAAAACGATGCTACTAAACGTGCGCTTGCAATACAAACGCTTTTATGTACGAAACAGCCCTGGCCCACTGCGCTGAGCTGGGGCGAAGCTCGACCATGTGCGAAAATGAATACGGTCGGCATTACGTCATGATAATCTACTTTTCCAAGGGAGGTATGAATGCAGATCTTAAATGAGCTCTTGGACAGCATAACCGTTGGCGCCCCGCAGGCATTCGAGGAGGTGCAGGTATTCCCGCTCTTCAGCAACCAGAGTGAATCGGCAGCGACGTTCCTGCAACTTGATGAGGCGTTGGCGGAGGGACTGGCCGAGATCACCGAGGTGTCGGATGCCGGCGATGTTCCGCAACTTACGGTCACTAATAAATCGCTGCGAGACTTAATCATTTATGACGGTCAACAACTGATTGGAGCCAAGCAAAACAGAATCGTGAATATCACCGTCATCGTCGCGGCGAACTCGACCTTACCGATTCCAGTCTCGTGTGTGGAGCAGGGACGCTGGCGCTATAACAGCCCTGGCTTTGCTTCATCAGATCACTTTTCCTATCCCAGCCTGCGGCGTTCGACGCACAGCGATGTAACAGAGAGCATGAAAAGCGAGAGCGGCTCCCGCGCGGATCAGTCCAGAGTTTGGCGGGATATTTCCGCCAAGTCCGCGCGCATGGAAGTTTTCAGCGCCACCATGTCTATGCACGACATTTATGAAAGCCAGCCGCCGGCTCCGGAAGGATTGAACGAGGCCTTCAACGTCGCCGAAAATCAAATCGGCTACATGGCATTCATCAAGGGCGGCTTTGCCGG
>JBGQJH010000212.1:0-5215 GCA_041498935.1 Pyrinomonadaceae bacterium
ATTGATCTCGGCGAGTTAATTTCACTGATTGACAACAAAACCAGAATCGTTGCTGTTAGCCAGATCCAGTATGCCTCCGGTTTTCGCGCGGACCTCGAGCGCATCGGACGCGCCGTTCGCTCGCATGATGCACTTCTCGTCGTAGACGTGATTCAGGCTTTGGGAGTGGTTCCCATCGACGTGCAGGCGGAGCTGGTAGACGTCGCTGCCGCTGCTTGCCACAAGTGGCTGTTGACGCCCGAAGGCTTGGGGCTACTCTATCTTTCCGCGCGGGCCCGCGAGCGAATCCAACCGACCCTGGTGGGTTGGACAAGCGTTCCCAATCCGGAAGACTACGGCAACTTCGAGCAGGGCTGGAACAAGGGAACGCTCGCGTGGGAAACAGGCACGGGGCCGGTCAGCCTCATACATGGCTTGGAAGCAAGCCTAAGCCTTTTGAATGAGGTTGGAATTCGACGCATCCAGGCTCATCTCGAAACGCTCACAGACCACCTCTGCGAACAACTGCGAAATACTAACTATGAAGTCCTGAGCTCCCGGCGGGCAGACGAGAAATCTCAGATTGTTTGCCTTCGACACACCGCTGGTTTGAGTTCAATGGATATCTACGCCCACCTGAAGAAGAGAAACATCATTACCGCCCCGCGCGGTAATCGGCTGCGGATCTCACCTCATTTCTACAATACGCTGGAAGAGATGGATGAATTGGTCAAGGCTCTTCCCGGGTAGGACGGACATTCTTGTCTGTCCCCGCTTTCATGTTCTTCACATTCAGACGACAGCCAAGAAGGACAGACAGGAATGTCTGTCTTACTAAACGGCGAGCGATTATCGTTCGGCGTCAGGAGCTGGATGTATTGAAGATGTACGGCGTACAACCGCGCTCGGAGTCCTGCAGATGGGCCAGACAATCACAGACTCGTCCAGGTCAAGCAAATTCGTTAAGAAAACAAAAGCGAGGCGCAAGAGGTGCAGCCTTCTGGTAGTTGAGTTGGTAATTGGCACGCTCGTTGCCAAAGGCAAATTCAACAAGAAGGGTAGATAAGGGTAAATCGGGTCAGGCTCAAGATTGCGGTGACTGGAAGCTTTGGGGGAGGCGGCCTCTCACTTTTTTGAAAACAAGCGGTGGCTCCTTTCAGGGGAACAGAGTTAACGCTTGTACGCAATCGACGAGCAATCATTGCGGGTTGCTGATCAACGTCCTGAAGGGGCTTGGGGGAGCCTCCCAGGAAGATCAGCAACCCGCATTAGTTTTTTGGATGGTGTCAGTACCACCCGCGGTAGGCGGGTGGGTCGATCAGAGCGACACTAATACCCGCCCGCTACCGCAGGCGGTACTGACTTAACGACAAACTAAAGTTCGTCGTACATTTCACTTGCTAGTTTCCACGGCCCAGCAGTCTGGCGGGATCGCTTTCCGGAGTCAATTCATCCAGGTTAAGCCGCAGCATCGCGTCAGAATCTGAATATGCCTCTTTTGCCCGTTGCCGGGTGCGACGGACACTAAACAACAGGGCGCCAAAGAAACCACCAACTGCGAAACAGCTCACCAACGCTAAACCGGAAGCTTTCACGACCGCGACAAAAACTCCCAGCGTAGTTTCGGTAAATTCGCGGGTAGCTTTTTCGTATGCGAATGGGTTCTCCCCCAGCCACTGCACGACCTGCTGATACTTCACCTGATCGATTAGCTGGTTGGCCGCCTCCTGACTCGGTGCGTCAAAAACAAACACTGAGTAGTTGCCAACGCGTCGATAAGCTGACGGCGCTGGCTGCAACTGAGTCTTCAGTTCCTGGATCTTTGCGGTAATTCTCTGATTATTGTCCGTTGCCAGCGATGCAGTGTTGAATTCAATTATGACAAGCTTCTGCGTACCGTAGTCAGCAACGACGGCTTCCGCGCCACCCTCGAAACTCACAGCCTCCAAAATCGACTGATCGCTGAACAAATCTCTTAGCGTATCCACACTGACTGCGTATGACACTCGTTGCCGCAGATTCGGCCAGCCAGGAACATGCCTTACGAGAACCGGAACCTCGTCCTCGCCCTTATCCAGAGTTGGAGCCAGGACGCTGGCAAGACTTTGTAGCCTGTCGGGCGTCACCCGGTCCCCTTTTTTGAATTCGACCTGAACGGAGACAGGGCCTCGCGCAAATTCTATCCTGACGGGGGAAACACAACTCTTTGCTCCCAGTTCAACTCGCTGAGTAGCATTCTCCGCCGACCCTTCTCCGGAGCAACCCCAGTTGGTGAGCAATGCATAAGCACTCGAATCCGATCGCGTAACAACCAGGGTGACAGTAACAATCTCCTCATTCCTGGACTGATAAGAGCGCATCGCCGCCGACGTTGCGCCAAACGATCCTATCTTGTTCGCCGACTGTTCGTTGAGAGGAACGGCAGGCGATGTTGCTTTGAAGTTGCCAAGGGTGTTCGGCAAGAGTTTGCTTGCCTCTTCCGCCGGAACTGAGGGCGCCGCCTGCAACGATACGGGCGATAACGTCGCGACTAAAACAAACAAACTCAGTGTTATTAGATGGCTGAATCGCATCGAAAGAATATTCTGTACCAAGTCTTAGAACCCCAAAAACGTTTGGATGTTCCCCGGCCTTATCTAGTTGGCGCGACGAGCATGACACCAGCAGTTTAAGGCCGGCGTCGGAGTTCGCGCAAAAGAAGGTCGGCGTAGTGGCGAGGTTTGGTAATGTTATGAAGGACCGTGGTGCCGCCCACTTCGCTGGCATTGTCGATTAACAGATCGCCAAAGCCGAGCAGGCGTTGGGGAATACTGGCGGAAACAGTGACATCCTGAATCTTAGTCAGCGGAATGTTGCGCGTGGTGCGTGCTATCAGGCCGGTGTCAATCTCAACCTTTGAGTCGGTCAGGGTGTATCGAACCATATTTCGCTTGAGATGGTAATAGGCGGGAACCAGGAGCAGCGAAAGGGCCAGCGGGATGGAAATGTAAACGGGCACGTCGACCAGTGCCAGGAGGATAACGAGCGCAATCGCGCCAACCGCAGCCAGCGCATACCCCAGTTTGATAAAGATCAAAGTCGGCCGCACGGTAAAGATTATTTGCTCGAGCTCGTCGTCACTGTCTCCGTCATCCAGACGCGCGGGGATACTACCCTGGACACGGGCAATTCGAGTTGCTTCCGGATCGTTGGCAGGTGTACCGCACCCGGAGCAAAAGCGCACGCCGGGGGCAATGTAGGATCCACAGTTGGAACAATGCATTTCGGATTAGCTGGCTACTGCTTGGGCACGTTGGTATCTACAGGAAGACCTGCGTTTTGCCAGCCGGCGAAGCCACCAAGCAGCGCCGCGGCGTTTTCGATGCCCTTGCCTTTCAGTTCGACCACCGCACGGGCGGACGTATGTTCGTTTGGTCAAGAGCAGTAGGTGACTATTAACTTATCCTTTGGCAGCTCGGCGAGGTGGTTCGTGAGTTCAGCCTCAGGAATCAGTTTCGCTCCTCTGATATGCCCCGCGTCATAGGAAGCCTGGTTTCGAACATCGATCACCACCGCCTCATTTCTATCCAACATATCCTTCAACTCAGCGGTGGTAACACGGCGCGCACCGTCGTCGGGGGGTGACGGCGCTACCGGCGCTACCGGCGCCGGCGCGACTGGTGACGTTCTTGCATTTCTCCACTCGGCAGAATTGCAAGCAGTCAAAACCCCAAGGCCCAGAACTGCAATTGCAAACAACGAAAGAATAAGACGCATCGATAACCTCCAAAACCAATCGTATGAGCGATCACTGACAAGTAGCAAATAATCCAAGGCTAATTTCTTATGCCTATGTTCATTTGTCAATGCCGCAGTCGCTCTGGTAGAGCAAGCGGTGCCACAACCTCCCCCTCCGCAGGGTGAAAGAGGGAGGGGGAGCGTTCGCCCGAAGCAGCACCCCCACGGCCTTTTATCGCTTCCGCAGGCATGGAGGCTGGGGTCGTCGCCCGCCAAACGTCCATGTTTTCTTTTCTTCTTTGCGTGATATAGTTCGCTCTCGCCATAATCCCGTAGCCGGAGCTTTCATGCTCGAAGAACCACAGGACCGCGCGGTGAAGTGGGCCAAGGTCATTGACCAGACTCGTTGCATCGGTTGTCATGCGTGCACTACCGCCTGCAAGTCTGAGAATCTCGTCCCGCTTTCAGTGACGCGCACCTATGTAAAGCACGTCGACGTCGGCGAGTTTCCGCAGGTGCGACGCGCGCATCAGGTCACGCGATGCAATCAATGCGCGCACGCGCCATGTGTCATCGCCTGCCCCACCACCGCGATGTTCAAGCGCGCGGACGGCATTGTTGATTTCGATAAATCGATCTGTATCGGCTGCAAAGCCTGCATGGCCGCGTGTCCTTACGATGCGATCTTTATTAACCCTGAAGACCACTCGGCCGAGAAGTGCAACTTCTGCGCCCACCGCATCGACGTGGGTCTCGAACCCGCCTGCGTAGTCGTTTGTCCAACCCAGGCAATTCTGATCGGCGACCTGAACGACACTGAGTCTTACGTTTCACAGATCGTCAATCGCGAAGCGGTCGCGGTTCGGCGTCCGGAGAAAGAAACACTACCGAAACTTTTTTACAAGGGCGCACACCAGGCGACGCTTGACCCGCTCGCCGCGCGGCGACCTGATGGTGGCTTGTTCATGTGGAGCGAACAGCAGGAGAGTTCATCTCAGGTAGTTTCGGGTAATCCAAACTACAACAACAGCTCGGCCGCCGCGTTGCTCTCCTACGACGTCGCGCACGCGATTCCCTGGGACTGGAAAGTCAGTCTTTACACCTGGACCAAGGGCATTGCGGCTGGTGTGTATCTCGTTGCCGCGTTGCTCGTCTTGTTTGAATTCATCCCCGAAAACAATTGGATCTGGCTGTGGGCGGCCCCGGTGATATCAGGCGCTTTCCTGGCCATTACCGGCGGGTTGCTGGTTTGGGACCTCGAACATCCCGAGCGCTTCTATCTTATTTTCACGCGACCACAGTGGCGCAGTTGGCTGGTGAAAGGCGCGTTCATCATTGCCGGCTACAGCCTGATGCTCGCGCTGCATTTCATCGGCAGTTGGTTTGGATCGCGATCGCTGCAAAGGTGGTTGATGCTTCCGGGAATCCCTCTGTCAATCATGACCGCCGTCTACACTGCTTACCTTTTCGCGCAGGCGAAGGCGCGCGATATGTGGCAAAACCCTTTGCTGCCGCCGCA
>JBGQJH010000213.1:0-5215 GCA_041498935.1 Pyrinomonadaceae bacterium
CTTAGGGCGCCATCAAGAAAATCGCTAATCAGATCCTGACACTTCTCGCAGTTCATTGTCTTTCCTAACCTCTAACCTGCCACCTGTTTCGTTAATCGTAACGACCCCGAGACAAGCGCGGCGATTTTGGTTTTCAAGCAATCAAGGGGAGACTGCGTTTCAAAAAACTCGTTGCGGACTGCTTCGTCCTGCCCATTTGCGTCTCAGGGATGAAACCCGGCGGAAGCTCAGGTTGGAAGCTAGTCCTTCGCCTTCTGTTGCCTAAGGAGTCCGCGCAATTTCATTCGTGCCTTGTGCAGTTGTGACTTGGAAGTCCCAACCGAGCAGCCCAGCATCCTGGCTATCTCTTCGTGTTCATGTCCCTCAATATCGTGCAGGGTGAAGACCGTGCGGTAGCCGGGAGGCAGTTGACCAATAGCTTTGTCGAGCGCTATGCGATCCACTACCGGCATCGCATTGGGGTTTTCCGTGCCTTTGACTATCTGTATCGGCGTTTCGCCATCGTCCGTCGTCTGCTCCATCTTGACGCCACGTTTGCGAAAGTGCATCAAGACCTGATTGACAGTCAACCGGTGCAGCCAGGTGGTAAAGGCCGACTCGCCACGAAAACTTCCAATTTTTCTAAAGAGCTGAATGAAGACTTCCTGTGCGAGGTCTTCAGCCTCGGAGACATTGCTGGTCATTCTCAGGCAGAGCGAATAAACCCGGCGATTGTGCCGCTGATAAAGTTGCTCAAAGGCTCCCATGTCGCCCTGAGCCGCTTTTTGAGCTAGCGCATAGTCCGTTTCCTGCTGCGTCTCGGTTTCGGCTGCGGTCACGTGTTCGTATTAGGGCAGGCTACGTGAAAGATTTCCATCTTTAACGCTTGTTGCCACCAGCGCCACGAGTCCGCGCCTATCAAGGGAGCGGCAACCTTTTCCTCAGCATTTCCCAAGCAGGCCCTTGCGAGGTGTTTGGTCGCCCTCAACGCGGGTGTGATGCGGCGCTTTGAGCGCGTCGTTGCCTTACCCGACCCAAAAGATATTGAATTTCCCCAGCCGCAGCAACACTTTCCTCAGACCGGAGGCTCAGGTCCAGTAGGTGCGATCGAGTGAACGATAACCCACCGCCTCGGCTACGTGCGCGGAGCGGATTTCTTCTGAGCCTTCCAAATCTGCAATTGTGCGGCTGACTTTCAGGATACGGTCATACGCCCGCGCTGACAAGCCCAGCCGCGTCATCGCTCGCTCGAGCATTTGCTCGCTGTCGGAGTCGATGCGGCAATGACGCCGAATCATGCGCGGCGTCATTTCCGCGTTGGCAAAGATTTTTTCATCCGTGAGGCGATTGCGCTGTTTCTCCCGCGCGGCAATCACTCGTTGGCGAATTGTCGCCGAGTCGTCAGTCTCGGGCGGCGCGTCGCCAGTCAGGTCGCGAAACTTGACCGCCGGTACGTCGATGTGAATATCGATTCGATCCAACAGGGGTCCCGATATGCGACCGACGTATCGCTGAATCTGCAAAGGCGAGCAGCGACACTCGCGCGTTGGGTCGTTCCAAAAGCCACAGGGACAGGGATTCATCGCCGCCGCCAGCATGAATGAGGCGGGAAAGGTCAGCGACATCGAAGCGCGACTGATCGTGACTTTCTGATCCTCGAGAGGCTGGCGCAACACTTCCAGAACGCTGCGGTCAAACTCGGGCAATTCATCGAGAAACAAGACGCCGTGATGCGCCAGCGAGACTTCGCCGGGACGCGGCACCGCGCCGCCCCCTATCAACCCGGCGTCGCTGATCGTGTGATGTGGCGAACGAAACGGCCGCTCGGTAACCAGCCCGGCGCGGCCGGTCAGTCCCGCAACTGAATGAATCTTTGTTAGCTCCAGCGCGGCCTCAAACTCCAACGGCGGCAGAATAGTCGGCAGCCGTTTCGCCAGCATCGTCTTACCCGAACCCGGCGGTCCGATGAGCAGTATGTTGTGGGATCCGGCGCTGGCAACTTCGAGCGCTCGCTTCACGGATAGTTGGCCGCGAACCTCGCGAAAGTCGACGTTGTAGTGATCGGATCGCATGAGCAGTTCAGCCGGATCGATCGTCAAAGGCTTGGGTGGATCAGGAGAACGCAACGCCGCCACCAACTCAACCGCGCTGCGCAGATCCGCTACCGGATAAACATTCACCCCGGAAACCACCGCCGCCTCTTTCGCATTCTCATCTGGCAGAATTACATGTTTGATGAGCGCTTCGCGCGCAAGGATCGCGATTGGCAGCGCGCCTTTGATGGGACGTACACGCCCGTCCAGCGATAACTCACCGACACAAAGAACATGAATCAAACTGTCTGCTTCCGCCAGGTCGCCGTTGGCGCCGAGGATGCCGAGCGCGATTGGAAGATCGAAGCTGGCGCCTTCCTTGCGCACATCGGCCGGCGCCAGGTTGATAGTGATTCTCTGAAAGGGAAAGAAAAATCCGCAGTTGCTGATCGCAGCGCGAATACGTTCGCGCGACTCCCGCACAGCGGCATCAGGCAGGCCGACAATTGTTACTGACTGAGGCGATTCTGCCTCGCCGCGTACGGGCGTTAGATCAACTTCAATGTCTACGAGGTCGGCGTCGATGCCATAGACCGCCGCTG
This sequence comes from Pyrinomonadaceae bacterium, assembly GCA_041498935.1. Taxonomy (GTDB): domain Bacteria; phylum Acidobacteriota; class Blastocatellia; order Pyrinomonadales; family Pyrinomonadaceae; genus PSRF01. Next base: position 2,615 of record JBGQJH010000213.1, read on the forward strand.
AGAGAGTGCGAAAGAGCATGGGAGGTGCTTCCTCTGCGAAAACAGCGGAGATGGAAAAGCATCAAAGGTAAGCGGCGGGGTGAAAACGAATCGAGCGCGCTTCGGGACGAGATCGAAAGCGCGCTCATTAGAACTTCCCGTTGTGGGTGACAACGAGGCAGACGCGTTAGGATTTCAAAACTGGCGAACTACCGGCGGTGCGACGGAACTGCGGCGGCGGTCGCGGGTAGTTTGACTTCCTGCCCGGCACGTAGCTCGACTTCTGGAGTAACGCCATTCAAGCGAGCAACTTCGTTTGCGTCGAGATTGCGGGCAGCTGCGATTTTGGCGATGGTGTCACCCTTACGCGCGCGAATCTTGGTCAATCCAGGGCTGGCAGATTCTGTCGTGCCGGGGCGCCGGTAGAGTGTCAGGCGAACGTTGCTCCTGGGAACTACGACTTTGTTAGTGGACTTAAGATCGACGCCAGTGTTCATTGCTTGCAATTGGGTCAGACTAACTCCGGTTCGATTGGCAACATTCTGGAGGTCTTCTCCCGGCACTACGGAGATCACGCGTGCTGAATCGCGGCGCTCTGCTGGAATTCGTTTAAGCAGGGCCAGGAACGATTTTCCTTTGCCGCCGGGAACGCGAACATTGTAGGCTTCGCCTCGCGGTGTAACATCTCGCCTCAGCTCGGGATTAAGACTGCGAATAGAATCAACACTGCTATCGGTTGCCTCGGCGACGAGCTGCAAACTTGTTGCATTCGACACCTGCACCACGTCATAACCCATCGGCGCATCCGGACGAATACCCTTGAACCCGTATTTTTCGGGGTTCTTCGCAATCAGTATTGTCGCCAGGATATTAGGAACGTAGTTGCGCGTTTCCTGATAAATGTAGGGATAGATTGCCCAGAAATCTGCTGTGCCCGCTCGTGCTATTCCACGGTCAACGTTGCCGGCGCCCGTGTTGTAGGCCGCCATGGCTAATTCCCAGTTGCCGTTGTAACGCGCGGCCAGGCTCTTCAGATATCTAGCGGAAGCCCGGGTCGCCTGTTCGAAACTATTGCGCTCATCAATCCACGCCGTTTGACGAAGACCAAACTGACGGCCAGTGCCGGGAACAAACTGCCAAAGTCCTGAAGCAGCGGCCCAGGATACAGCCTTGGGTTTCCAGGCGCTTTCAACCTGGCCCAGCCAGGTGATGTCAACCGGCACGCCTTCTTCTTTGAATATCTGGCGCGCCATCTTCATGAACTGACCAGATCGGCGCAGTCCGGATTCCATCGTGCTGCGACCACGACCCTGGTAATAGTTGATGTACTGTTGGATCAGCGGGTTGATCGTGAACGCAAAGTTTACGTTCTGCTTCGCTTGTTCAAGGGCCAGCACATCGGCGTCGGAAACATTTTGCTCTTCAGGAGTCAGCACCAGCTTACTGAGTTCGTCAAGCGGTGATGGCTCAAACTTCTGTTCGCGAAATCCAATCTGTGGCGGTTCGCTTTTTTGTGACGTGCTAGTTCCTGCATTGCCGTTCTGAGCCACCAACTCCGATACAGTCGCCTGAACCGGACCGCGGCCGAGGGGGACCTCTTCACGATAAATGCGCTCGACGAGTTCCAGGTAGAATCCTTGCAGTCGCTGACTCGCTCGGACATCAAGGCCCGATTCGAGGATGGAGTCTACGGCTTTATCAAACTCGTCACGCGCCTGGTCGCGTTTGTTGTCTTCCAGGTTTAATTTGCCTTTTCGGAAGTGGTCTTCCGCGGTGGTGATGACCTTAGAGACTTGCTCGTCTGACTGCTGAACCGCGGTGGGAATATCGCGAGCTGATGAGCCACCGGCCGGAATCTGTCCATAAACGCTGACAGCGGGCACGACGAGCACCGCAAATAGCGTTATTCGCGCTATTAAGGTCGGGTAGCTCGTGATCATCAGTTGTCTTTCCCCTTCAAAGCTATTAGTGAATTTCCAGACCGGTTTTACCGGGAATCTGTCGCAAAGCGGTATCCAAACTTGTTTGCGAGGCCTTTGGCTTCTCGACATTTTAGTCGGTTGGATGACCCAAAATGCCTTCTGTTAAGCGAACCCAAAGTCACCCGGAGGTTATCACACGGTTTTCCGGGGTGTCAAACTAGTCACATTCTAAATAGACGACAAATTGGTGAACTTTTCCACTGGATCACTCACCGTCCACAGATAAAGATGCGCCTCTCTCTATCGGCGTTGTGCGCTACCTAGAACGACTGCAGAGCCTCAAGGTTCCATTAAAGCTCAGCCTTAACCGCCAGGCGCCAAGCTGGGCTTCGCCGAGATTAGCAGGCGGTGGCCAGCTCTACTAAACCGGTCTGGCGGCAGCTGCCTGGGGCATTCTTTGTGGCCGCGGCCCGGAACTAACCGGCGGAACTACCCTTTCTTTCAAGGCCTCACGAAAGACCTGACGCATGTTGTCTACAAACACAAAACGTATGTCTTTGAAGGGTTCTTTCGGAACCTCGTCCAGGTCGCGCCGGTTCTGCTGCGGCAGAATTATGGTGGAAACTCGGGCGCGGCGAGCGGCTAGTACCTTCTCCTTTACGCCGCCTACCGGAAGCACATTCCCGCGCAACGTTATTTC
>JBGQJH010000214.1:0-5198 GCA_041498935.1 Pyrinomonadaceae bacterium
AAAGAGAAGTTGCTTGCCGCCCATCGTTTCGGAATCGACACGATCATTATGCCCAAGGACAATGAGAAGGACCTGCCGGAGGTTCCTGAGGAAGTTCGCAATGCGCTCTGCATCAATTTAGTAGAAACAATTGATGAAGTGTTGGCGCTTGCCCTCGAGGAAGCTCTGCCGGTTGATGCTGCGGCCACCGACGAGGCGAAGACGCCGCCGCTGTGGACAACCGAGCAACCTTCCCAGGGCATTCAGACAAGTTAACAAGTCAAACTTCTGGCTTAATTCCAGCAGTGCGGAGTTTAAGCTTCAGCTTGCGGTGATTTCAGCCGCAACCTTGAAGGCTGAACTCTAAACTTCGTTTTTACAAAACCCAAACCCTTTTTCCGACTACCAGGAGGAGATAGCAATGAGTAAACAACAAGATGCAGATTTGATTCTGAAGCTCTACGACCTCAGACGTGAACCCGTGATGCGCGACGCGCGTAACTGGTTCTTCACGTTCAACCCCACGAGCGCTCAGGACATTATCGAAGCGCTCTTGAGCGAACACAGCGGCCACTATCGCATGGTCATTTCCTATTGGGACATGGCTGCCGCGATGGTGAATAACGGCGCCATCGACGAGCAATTGTTTAATGAAACTAACGGTGAGCACATTTTCATCTACGCGAAGATCGCTCCCGTCATAGAAGAGATCCGCTCAATGTTTGGCTCCCCCGATTTCCTGAAAAACCTCGAGACGCTGGTGAAGCGAATCCCAAACATCGACGAAAAAATCGCAACGATGAGAGAGCGCATGAAAAAATTCGGGGAGATGCGCGCCGAGCGGGCGGCCAAGACACAAACGGCCGGGGCTTGAAGCCCAGCCGGGAGCTGCGGCGTCCCCGCGCGGGCAGTCCGCGTGGGGGCGCAGGTCATCTGCTCTCGTTTCCGCAATGAAGATTACGAGCGCCGAATTCCTGAAAAGCAGCTTCCAGGAGGCCGATTGGCCCAGTGGCGCGTTGCCCGAAATCGCGTTTATGGGGCGGTCGAATGTGGGGAAGTCGAGTTTGATGAATTCCCTGCTCGCAGTCCGCGGCCTGGCGCGCACGTCTTCGACGCCGGGCCGGACACAGTCGCTGAATTTTTTTATGATTAACCAGCGATTTCGATTTGTCGATCTTCCCGGCTTCGGTTATGCTCGCGTACCGAAAGCCATAAAATCCACGTGGGGTGAGATGGTCACCAGCTACCTTGCAAAACGGGAGCAGCTTGTGCTATCAATTCACATCGTAGATTCGCGCCACGAACCCACAAAATTGGATTTGCAGCTTCACGAGTGGCTTGAGCACAGTGCCAGGCCGCAATTAATAGTTGCCACGAAATCCGATAAGCTGTCTAACAACGAGTTGAAAGAGAGTTTGGGACGCGTCAAACGCGTGTTCTGCAAGGATAGCGTGGTTGCTTTTTCCGCTAAGACCGGACGCGGCGGTAGCGAAGTTTGGCGGGTAATCGAGACCGCATTAGCTGATTTCAAACACCCGGCCCTTGCTTAGACAGTTCGGTAAAGAAGACCTCCGAAACTAAAGTCGAGCGTCGAATCACAAATTCTCAAAGCCCCTTTACGTTTCTAACTTGACTTCTAGACCACGAATGGCCGTGTACAGCGCATCCAAACAGTACTTGTGACCCACTCGACATCGAGGTAAATTGCAAAACATTTTTGAAGAGAATAGTGTTGCAGCCTCGCGAATGGCGCCCAGGGCTTCGCGACCCCGCTGGTGTTTGTTTGTTAACTCCGCGACTTTACCCAGTTTCTCAACCTCCAAGAACCTAAACTGAAACTCGGCCGCCGGCAGCATCAGCGGGCCCGATTATGAAAAACTATTCAGTAACGAATTGATAGGAATGAATTGATATGCCACAGAGAACACGTCCCCGCGCCTCAGGCGCGAACAATGACGACAGCAACGAAGAGAACGGCGGCACCGTAGCCACTGCCGAAGCTCCAGAAAAAGAGAGAGACGGCCGAGATTTCGGAGGGGAGGGTTTTCTGAACCTCGCCGATCTCAAGGAGATGTCCATCTCGAAGCTCACCAGCATCGCCAAGGGCATGGACGTGCCGGGCGCAACTGGAATGCGCAAGCAGGAGCTGATCTTCAAAGTGCTTGCAGCCCAGACGGAGAAGAGTGGCCTTATCTTCTCTGAGGGTGTGCTCGAAACGCTGCCGGACGGCTTCGGTTTCCTGCGGGCGCCGGAATACAACTATCTTCCCGGGCCGGATGACATCTACGTTTCGCCATCCCAGATCAGGAAATTTGATCTGCGCACAGGCGACACGGTTAGCGGGCAGATTCGGCCACCCAAAGAAGGCGAGCGCTATTTCGCGCTAATCAAAGTTGAAGCAATCAACTTTGAATCGCCCGATCAGGCGCGCGAGAAAGTCTTCTTTGACAATCTCACGCCGCTTTATCCGGACGAGATGCTGAAGATGGAGGTCACCCAGGAAAACCTGTCCGCCAGAGTTATCGATCTGGTGACACCGCTGGGAAAAGGCCAGCGCGGCCTGATCGTCGCTCCGCCTCGCACGGGCAAGACGATGTTGCTCCAAACCATCGCCAATTCCATTACCCAGAACCATCCGGAAGTGACTCTGATTGTCTTGCTGATCGACGAACGGCCGGAAGAAGTCACAGACATGCAGCGGTCGGTTAACGGAGAAGTGATTTCGTCGACCTTTGATGAACCGCCGACTCGTCACGTGCAAGTCGCTGACATGGTCATCGAGAAAGCCAAACGGCTGGTCGAACACAAGCGCGACGTGGTTATTCTGCTTGATTCGATCACGCGTCTGGCACGCGCCCATAATGCGGTTGTGCCGCCCAGCGGCAAGATACTTTCCGGCGGTATTGATTCAAATGCACTGCAACGTCCAAAACGCTTCTTCGGCGCGGCCCGGAATATCGAAGAAGGCGGCTCGCTCACGATTATCGCAACGGCGTTGATCGACACCGGCTCGCGAATGGACGACGTTATTTTTGAAGAATTCAAAGGCACGGGCAATTCTGAAATCCATCTGGATCGCCGGCTGAGCGACAAACGATTGTTCCCCGCAATCGACTTGCAACGCTCAGGCACGCGCAAGGAAGAGCTGCTACTCAGCAAGGAAGACTTGAGCCGAATCTGGGTGATGCGACGCGTTTTGAATCCGCTATCACCGGTCGAGCAGATGGAAGTAGTGCTCGAGCGACTCGAGAAAGCCAAGTCAAACGCGGAATTTCTTGCTTCGATGCAAAGCTAGACGCAAGGATGAAGGCGGAAGGATGAAAGCAAGGATGAAGGCGGAAGGATGAAGGATGAACAGTTTCATTCCCTCTTTGTCCTCCTGGTTGAGCCCTGATTCCTGATTCCTGATTCCTCCTTTCATCCTTCATCCTTCATAATTCATCCTTCAAAAGTTCATCCTTCATAATTCATCCTTGTTCCTATGCGCATCGCGATACTTTCATCTGAAGCTGTGCCCTTTGCCAAAACCGGAGGACTCGCCGATGTAGCCGGCGCGCTTCCCAAGGCGCTTGGCAAACACGATGTCGACGCGCGTGTCATTCTTCCGCTCTACCAGCAGATCGATAGAAGCGTCCTGAGCGACTCCGTGATTGAAGGCGTGCCGGTTGAGTGGCGCGGCCGGATAAGGTCAACGCGCGTTTACCAAAGCGATGCCGCCGGAGCTCCAGCCTACCTGATCGACGCGCCCGAGTATTTTTCGAAGCCTTCGATCTATGGCTACTCCAACGATCACGAGCGCTTCGCCTTCCTCTCGCGCGCCGCGCTCGCTCTGGTCAAACATCTCGATTGGCAACCCGACATCGTTCACGGCAACGACTGGCCCTGCGGTTTCGCTGCGATGGAACTGCGCGCGCGCCGCCGCTACGAAGAATTCTTTCGAAATACCAGGACGCTTTTTTCGATTCACAATCTTGCATATCAAGGCGCGTTTGATCCGAACGATCTGTGGTGGCTGGGCTTTGGCGACCCTCCCGACAGAGACGACTTCATGCTCAAAGGCGCCGCCTCGGCCTTGAAAGCCGGACTCGTCGCGGCCGATGCACTTTCCACCGTGAGCCGCCGTTATTCGCAGGAAATACAAACGCCAGAACACGGTTATGGCCTCGATTGGCTACTGCGCGCGCGTCGCGATCGACTCGCGGGCATCACCAACGGCGTAGATTACGACCTTTGGAACCCGGAGACGGATCCTCATATCGCGGCAAGGTTTTCAGCCAACGATCTGTCCGGCAAGCAAACGTGCAAGCTTGATCTACTTCGTCGCTTTGGTTTGCCTGAAGAGCCAGGGCGCCCGATCATCGCGATAATTTCCCGCCTGGTAGCACAGAAGGGCTACAACCTGATCCGTCAACTCAACGGCGCCATTCTCCAAACCGGTTCGTTTTTCATCGCCCTCGGCGCGGGCGCGAGTGAGTATGAAGATTTCTTGCAACGTTGGCACGAAAGCGCGCCGCACCAGGTAGGCATCTACAAGGGTTACGCGGGTGAACCACTTGCCCATCAGATCGAAGCTGGCGCAGACATGTTTCTGATGCCGTCGTATTATGAGCCTTGCGGTCTAAACCAGATGTACAGCATGCGTTACGCTACCGTACCGATTGTGCGCGCCACCGGCGGGCTGGATGACACAGTCGAAAATTACGAACCCAACCGCGGCACGGGAAATGGTTTTAAGTTTCATGAGTACAACGCGGGCGCATTGCTTGAAAAAATACGCGAAGGCCTTTACTTTTATAGCCAGCCCGAAGCCTGGAAGCAGATACAAACGAACGGCATGGCAATGGATAATTCCTGGGACGCCGCCGCTCAGAAATACATTCAGCTTTATCAGGAAATAATTGAGCTACAATAGGTTATTTCGATTCGACTTACTGATAAGAAGGAGCTACCACATGAGCGAACACCTGGCCGAAGTAAGCGATAGCAGTTTTGAGAAAGACGTGTTGCAGGCAGACAGGCCGGTGCTGGTGGACTTCTGGGCCGCCTGGTGTGCTCCTTGCCGAATGCTGGAGCCAACGGTTGTGGCGGTGGCCGAAAAGTATGAAGCCAGCGCGCGCGTCGTGAAGGTGAATGTGGATGAAAATCCGTCCGTTTCGCAGCGCTACGGAATCAAGGGCATCCCAACGTTAATTCTTTTCAAAGGCGGTAGAGAAGAAGAA
>JBGQJH010000215.1:0-5196 GCA_041498935.1 Pyrinomonadaceae bacterium
CTCGACGACGTTTCAGTGAAGGCGGATCGGCGTGGCGGTGGGATAGGCACGGCGCTCCTGGAGCAACTGAAAGAGCAACTGAGAAAAGAGTCCGTGACGCGAATTGATGTGGGTGTGCATCTCGAGAACCCGGAGGCGCGCAGGTTTTATGAACAGCTCGGTTTCGTGGCGTTGAATGAAGAACGGCTCGCGTGTGTGATTTGAGTCTCAATGGCCGGAATCTACAGAACTCCGATCACACGAGGAGTTCCGTTCTCCAATACATTCAATGGTGACTGTTAGCCCAACCAGCGGGGGCAAGCCCACCTTCCCAACCCTGAGACTATCTGAATCGCTCGGTGAGTAACCTTGAAAGCCATTCCGTCAGGGACTAAATCTAACTGTGATCAGCTCTTGGTCAGGAAGGCGGGCTTGCCCCCGCTGGTCGGTTAGCGAGGCAGATTCGCGATCTCCTCGAAGTATTTAGCGAACGCAACCATCCCGCCTGAAGCCTGTTGCCAATCAAAGTTTTCATTGGGCGCGTGATAGCCATGCTCCGGCAGCGACAGACCGAGAAACAGCACCGGACACTTCAAGATTTTTTCAATACTCGTCATCGCGCCGATCGTCCCACCGTCGCGCACGAAAACCGCGTCGCGTCGAAATGCAAACTTAACTGAGCGCTTCAAAGCTTCCGGCAAGGGGCCTTCGAGCACGGTGCGAAATGCCGGCGCGGCGGATTCGAATTGCAACTTCACGTCGGGGTTTAGTTCTTTTACCGCCGCCTTCAACTGCTGCTTGATCTTCTCCGGATCCTGAACGGGCACCAGACGAAACGACGCCTTAATTTCCGCGCGCGGCGGCACAATCGACTTCACTCCCGGCCCCTGATATCCGCCAATGACGCCATGAACTTCGAAGGTCGGCATGCCCCAGACACGCTTCATTACCTCAAGCGCATCCTCGCTGCGCATTAGTTTCAGATGATGCGCCTTCTTGAAGGCGCGGACGGTAAAGCCGCAATTGGCCCAGTCGTTCAGCTCCTCTTTTGAAGGCGGGATCACGTCGTCGTAGAAACCTTTGATCTTGATCTTTCCCGTCCTGGGGTCATAGAGATCGCAAACAAGTCGCATCAGCTCAGCGATGGGATTGCGCGACGCGCCGCCGGTTTCTCCCGAGTGCGTATCGACCTCTCCGGTTTCAAGCTGCAACAGAAAACCCAGCAACCCGCGCAGCCCGGCGGAGCTCGCCGGTCTCTTTCTCGACACCCAAACCGTGTCGGAAACCACCACTGAATCGGTGCGTAGATTCGCGGCCGCTTTGGAAATAATCTTTTCGAAATTCGGCGAGCCGATCTCTTCTTCAAACTCCCACAGGAAACGAATGTTGATGGGGACGCCCGCTTCCAGCGCCGCGCGCGCGCCGTAGAGCGCGGCCAGCGCCGGGCCCTTGTCGTCCGTGGTGCCGCGGCCGAAATAGCTGTCGCCTTTCTTCGTCATCACGAAAGGCTCCGTGTCCCAGGGCTCCGTTTCTTTGGACGCTGGTTGCACGTCGATATGGTTATAGACCGTCACCGTCGGCACGTTTTTACTTGAACCGAAAACTGCGTGAACCAGTGGATTGCCTTTGCTTGCCTTGTAGACGTCTACCTTGCCGCCAAACTTACGAAGCGTTTCCACGGTCAGATCCAGACCGGCGCGAATGTCTTTCGCATACGCGGGATCGCAGGAGACCGTCGGTGTTTCCACGAAACGCTTCAGCAGCGCTTCGTATTCGTCGCGGTGACTCTTGGCAAAAGCGAAGAGTTGTTTCCGGTCAAGGGCGTTCGCCATTCGGGAGATCCTCCGATCGTTTCCGCTTCGTGACAGCAGCCGGTAATCCCCTGAATGGGCAGAAACACAAACCACTGCTGACTTTTTGAATTAAAGGCTATTGGGCAAAAAGTGTAACACGTACTTTGGAGACGAACGAAGCAGCGGAAAAAGAGGTGGCCAACTGCTTAACTTGCAGGGGGCATGGTGTCACTGCAATGCCTGGCTGGCTGACACAAGAATTCAGGGACGCGGAGGGCAACGTTTTCTAACGCTTGACTCACTAACCCCGAAGACTGAAGCGTTACTTTTTTCGCCCGAATTTGATTCGATTTCCCCAACAAACTCCAGCGAAGCCGGGACCCCGGCGCGGTCCGCCGTCCCGCTAGAGTGAGACTTTAGAACGATTTTCAGAATTTGCAGAAGAAACAACCCAAGGCTCTTTTTCGTATCTAACCCGCCATTACGTTCAGTTGATTGGGGTCTTCATGCTATTCTGGCAACCCGTTTTCGGCTGCGGTGGGTCATGCGGCTGGGGCGGACGCCCAGGATTACGAGGTCGAGAACCAGGACTTCAGGAGGCTTTTTGTGAGAACCAGATTTTACTCGGCGGCTGCCATATTTTTACTTTTGGCGCTTTCTTTCTCCGCAAACATTTATTCGCAACAGACGGGTGCCGCGCGCCGGCAACCGAACAACCCTTCCGAAGCTTCCACTTCAGCCAACACGAAAGCGAGTTCGAACTCACGCGTGAGCGGCGCGCTGGTGAAGAGTGACCTCGCGGAAGCGCTTTCGGTAATCCAGGACAATTACATCGACGGCAAAAAGCTGGACTACAACTCCATCTTCAAATCATCGATTAGCGGGATGTTGAATGTGCTCGACCCGCATTCAACCTATCTCGATGCGGCTGACTTCAACGCCTTCAAGACGGAACAGCGTTCGGAGTATTTCGGTATCGGCGCGACGATTGGCGATCTGCATCAGGGCGATGACCTCAACACTTATATTCGCGCCACGTTCCAGGACGCGCCGGCTTCGCGCGCTGGTCTGCGGTTTGGCGACAAGATAGTCGCGGTGGACGGCCAGTCAATGAAGGGTAAGAACTATTCCGAAGTGCGCAAGCTTTTGTTGGGACAACTCGGCACGGTGGTTAAAGTCACCGTCGAGCACGCTGCCAGCGGACAAAACGAGACGGTCACGATCACTCGCGATGCGGTGTCGCTGCCGTCGATTCCGCAGGCCTACATGGTCAGGCCCGGGGTCGGTTATGTGGCGATGACTGGTGGCTTCAACACGACAACCGCTGACGAGTTTCAGGCGGCGCTTCAGGATCTTCACTCAAAGGGCATGAATATGCTCGTGCTGGATCTGCGTGGCAATCGCGGCGGGCTGTTGATTCAGGCGGTGCGAGTTGCCAACACGTTTCTGCAACGCGGGCAGTTGATTGTCAATCAGAAAGGAAGAATCCGCGGAAGCACCGAACCATTTACCGCCCTCAACGACTCACCCGATCCGGTTCCTTTGGTCGTTTTGGTAAACGGCGACACTGCCTCAGCCGCCGAAATCGTCGCCGGGGCTTTGCAGGATCACGATCGCGCGCTAATCGTGGGCGAGAATACCTTTGGTAAGGGACTGGTCCAACTTCCTATTCAACTCGAATACGATTCAGCGTTGCTCTTGACCATCGCCAAATACTACACGCCCTCGGGCCGACTGATTCAGCGCGACTATTCGAATGGCGGTTTCTACGACTACTACACTCGCGGCGGGTTATCGAGCGACAAGGAGTCGCTCGCTCTACCGGTCGGGCCCGAAAGCCACACCGATACTGGCCGGGCGGTCTACGGCGGTGGCGGCATCTCGCCGGATGAGATCGCCAAGCCGGCTAAGATTACCTTTGCCGAGAATCGTCTCGTCGATCCAATTTTCGCTTTCGCACTGGAACTAACGACCGGGCGCGTCGCGGGTTTTGAGAATTATACAGTGCAACGCGCGATCGAGTATGAACACGACCTTCAGGCGACGGATTTTCCTGTCACCGACGCTCTGTTCAAAGAGTTCAAGCGTTTCGTCGCCGGCCGGCCGGTATTCAAAGTGACACCGGAACAATTGGATCACCTGCGCCCATTCGTCGAGCGGCAGTTGCGCTACGAACTGGCGACGGCTGCTTATGGATCGATGGCGGCGCTACAGGTCTTCAATGAAAGCGACCCGCAAATCGCGCGAGCGGTGGATGCAATGCCCCGGGCGCGCGAACTGGCTTTGGCCGCCAGACGCGTCAGAGCACGCTCTTAATTCTGTGGGACAGGCATTTCCTGCCTGTCCTTTGCGACCTCAGATCTCAAATCTCAGATCCGGCAGCAACCGACAGACAAGAATGTCTGTCCTACCTCACTCAATCAACAACACTATCTTGCCAAAGCTCTCATTCGATTCCAGGCGCGCGTGCGCCTCGCGAATCCTTTCCATCTTGTAGACGCGGTCGCTTACCGGTCTGATCGTGCCTTCCGCCAATAGCGGCACAACCAAGAGAAATAACAAATGGGAAATCGCCCTTAGCCACCGCCCCATTCGCCATTGACCATTCGCGATTGGCGGTTCACCATCGCCGCATGCACCCGGAAACCCGTCCTCTAATCATCGTCAATAACGCTGCTGCCAAATCGCGGCAAGCCTGGCCCATTGTTCGGAAGCACCTCGAAGCCGGCGGCCTTGACTTCGACGTCAACGAAACTGCTCAGCCCGGCGATGCGACTCTACAAACTCGTGCCGCACTAAGGAGCGGAGTGACCACCATCGCCGTGGTCGGCGGCGACGGCACGCTAAGCGAAGCCGCCCAGGGGTTTTTTGAGTTCAGCAAACGTGTGACGGATCTTCCTGCGCCAATAAATGACGCGGCGCGGTTGGCAGTTCTTCCCACCGGCACTGGCGATGATTTTGCTCGTAGCCAGATGGGCCGGCGAGCGCCACTGTACCAGTGGATCGACATTCTCATTTCCCAATGCCAGACGCCCACTGAGGACAACGTTCGATTAGTAGATGTTCTCTACGGCGTTTGCGATGAATACAAGACGCCGTTCATTTGCCTCAATGCTTCCACGATGGGAATCGGCGGCGAGACGGCTGCGCGCGTCGCGGCCCAGGGAAAGTTCATGCGCAGGTTTTCCGGGGAAGCGAGATTTGCAGCCGCAGCCCTGGCGGCCCTCGCCGGTTGGCGTGAACGCCGCGTGCGCGTCGCCATTGACGATATCGAGATCATCGACGGCAACATGAACCTCGCGGCAGTCGCCAACGCGCTTTACGCGGGCGGCGGCATGATGCTTTCGCCGCAAGCAAAAGTCGATGACGGGAAACTGGACGTCGTGACCGCTTCGGGGCTGAATCGCGCGAATGTGGTGCGCGA
>JBGQJH010000216.1:0-5196 GCA_041498935.1 Pyrinomonadaceae bacterium
CTCGATCTGGTCCCAGGTAGCCTTAGCAAACTCTCCCTGGTGGAAGATGTCCAAGAGCTCTTCGGCCTGCGTGGGATTCAAATAAAGTCCATCGCCGCGCACAAATTTCAGCGCGTTCCACTGAGAGGGATTGTGACCGGCGGTGATTGCGATGCCACCATCCGCTTTGAGCCATGTAACAGCTAACTGCAGGCTTGGTGTCGGGGAAACTCCGAGATCGATTACCTCACAACCCGCAGCCAGCAGTCCGGAGATAACTGCCGCGCGCACCATCGGCCCGGAGGCGCGGGTATCGCGGCAAACGAGAATACGTCCGCTATCGAGATAAGTACCGAACGCCTGGGAGAACCCGACTGCCACTTCGGGCGTAAAGGTATCACCGACGATACCGCGCACACCTGTGATTCCAATTTTTAGCGGTTTCATCGCTCGATGGACCTAACTCAATTCAGCGCTTTCACACAGTCAAACCCACCCACTACCTGGTAGCGACGATGGGAGTTCTAACGGGCAAAATGTTCCAGCCATCGACGGCCAACACCGCGCCCCTCTTAGCCAAGTCTCTTACCCGATAAGTGGCAGTTACCTCTCTGCTCTCACCGGGCAACAACGAGAAATAGTTGTCCTGCCAGATGACGGGTAGAACATCTCGGTCAGTGCGTCCCTGTTTAATCTGAAGATGAATAAAAAACGCTATGCTGCGACCAGGATTTGACACTGCTACCCGAGCGATTTCATTGCCATCTCTACGCACCACCCGGCTGGATAGTGCCAACTTCGCCGGCTGAAGTTTTTGCAGTTGGGTCATGTCAGCGTAAGAACTTGTAGGTGTGTAGTACCAGGTGGACTTTTGCCAATCAAGCACATCATCTTTGGTTGATAGCCAGTAGAAGTTTGAACTCAATGGTTGTCCATTGCTGTCTTCAAGCTGCAAGCGGAGAAAGTAGGTCGCCGACAAATCCTGGATCTGCGGAATCCCGAAAGCCGGGGAGTTGCTGTCAGCCGGCAAGTCAAGCTGCAGCACTTTAGAAAACTTTGCGGCAAGATTGATGTCATACACTTGCGCTGTCAACTTCACATTGCGTAGCGGTGTCTGGGTTGTATTCACTGCAAGCACGGATTTGTCTGCGTAAGAATACTGTACATGGACCGGCTCGCACGCTTTCTTGGTACCGAAGTAGCCCCCACCCGGCATCAGGTAATAGTCATAAAGGTGCCAGATCATGGAGGGCCAGGCATTGTTCAGCATCCACTGAATAACGCCCGTTGATCTGTACCGGTTTCCGCCGTAGGCCTCAAACATTGCGCGCTGGCCTTCGTAAGCCATCAGCTGCGACTTCATCGCGTAATCCGGCGCATCGCTGGCCGGTCCATAGCGCGCATTCAAGGCTTCAGTAAAAACTTTTAGATCCTTGAACTGCCCTCCGCCGGCGTGATAGTTCCAATATTCATCGATGGGCCACAGATGCTCCGAGGATATGATCCGGCGCAGACTCTCAATCGGCGGCACCGCTGGACCCGGACTAATCTCGGTGGCGAAACCGTGCGCTCCACCCGCTCTCGTGTCCTGTAACCAGTATGAGGCGGGCACCCATTCGTAAGGGCCTTCCATTTTAACCCCGGTAGCGCCGGTAATCGTTGTCGGTTTTGCCGTGGCCGACGAGAGGAATGGGTTGGGCCAGTGATACTGCTTCAGGATATCGATGTACATCTGCTCGACATCGGGAGGCGGCGGATTGTCGCTACCATTCAGCCAGACCAGCAAGCTGGGGTGATTGCGCAATCGTCTGATTTGATCTGTCTGGGATTTGGCGGCGATTTCGTAGTCCTCTTTATCCCAGATCGGCCCTTCCTGATAATCGGATCTGTGCTGCCAGTGCTCCCAATGAGAGCAGCAACACCATCCCGCCATGATTAGAATCCCGTACTGATCCGCGAGGTCAAAGAAGCTATCCGGCTGCAGTTGGCCTTCCAACCGAATAGTATTCAGGTTCATGTCTTTGACATACTCAAATTCCGACTTCAGTCGTTCCGGCAACGACCGCAGAAGGATATCAGACGACCAGCCGCCGCCGCGAATAAGCACATCGCGGCCATTGACTTTGAAAATTCGGTGATTCTGACTATCTAATTCGGAAGTAATCTCTCGAATACCGAAGCGGGTGTCCTGGCGATCAGAGACTTCACCACCGGTCTCAAATTCGGCTACCAGATCATAGAGATTCTGGTGGCCCATGTGCAGGGGCCACCACAGACGCGGTTGAGAAATATTGAGTTGCGGAAAGTCTGCCGGTGTAAATGAGACTGACTTCGTTTCCTGTGGGCCAAGCATCACTTTCTGCGACAAGCGAATACCCGCCAGCCGGACGCTGACCATGCCTGCGATTTCAACGTCGGTCGCATTATGCGCCTCTCCGTTAACAGTCAAATGCGCGGTCCCCAGCGAGGGCAGATCGAAATGAGTGACTACCTGCGGATATCTGAGCGTGACTGGACCACTGCTGGTCAAAAAGACGTCGCGGAAAATCCCCATATTTTTGTCCGGCGGCATCGGGTTCCAATCTACCCAGGTCCAGGCCAGATCATCTGGCTGGGGCGGAAAGACTTCGACTGCTAACGCATTCAACGCGCCGGCGCGCACCGCATTCTTGATGTTCAATTCATGGATGCGAAAGGTCCCGGCTATTTGAGCTGAGGTGGCAATCTGTTGACCATTGAGCCAGATATTTGCCCGAAAGTTAATACCGTCGAAATTCAGCCAGACATTCTTGCCGCGATAGCTTGCAGGCAGACGAAACTGCGTTCGATACCACCATGAAATGCGGAAGGGACTGTCCTCGGGCATCGGAAGATTTGAGAAGTTAGCGCCAATGGGATAGCTGCAACCGGGGATCAGCCGCAGATTCTTATCGACCAATGGATCCGGGTAGACTCTGTCTTCCACCAGAGTACCGACAACCGTAGACGGGACTGTGGCGGGATACCAATTCTTCGGCTGGAATTTATTCTGCGAAATAGCATCGCCCTGCTCTTTGATCTGCGCGGCAGACTGGATGCTCCAGCCCTTCCGCAAAAAAAGCTTTGTAGGTTGAGGTAACCGGCGCTCGCTCTCGGTTTTGGCGAACGCGGTAAGACTCAACAACAGAATGATGCTTCCGGAGACGAGGCGTTTTCGCATATGCATTCTTCCGCAGTTATTAACCGCCGGAACCGGGGATGGCGGCAACAAAGGGCCATCGCTGGTTATACCAGGACCAGGCCAGAAAAAAGATGGCGCCCAGGGTCAGCGTGCCCAGACCGAGAGCGATAACGGGCCATGGCGTGGTCGCAAAAATAAATATCCAACCGCTGAGCGCGATAATGCTTGGAAGCGGGTACAGCCACATTCGGTAAGGACGCGGCAGACCCGGCGCCCGCTGCCTTAGAAGTATAAGCGCGAAAACCTGGCCGATGAATTGGACCAGGATCCTGGTTGAAATAAGCGCGTCAATGACGGCGTCAAGCGAGAAGAAACTGCAAATAATCGAAATCACACCAAGCACAATCAGCGCGACATAGGGAAATCTCTTGGTGGGATGGAGCCGGCCGAACACTTTAAAGAAATATCCGTCCAGGGCTGCGGCATAGGGAATTCGTGAGTAGCCGAGTAACAGTGCGAACACGGAACCGAATGCGGTCCAGAGCACCATGGCAGTGAAGACCGTCGCGATCTTTGCGCCGTAGATCTTTTCCATCATGAGCGAGACCACGAAACCCGATTCAGGATGCGCTTCGGCCGGCACAAACTCGCGCCAGGGCACAACTCCGATAATGGAAAGGTTGATGGCGAAGTAGATAATCGCGACGGCGATTACACTAATAATGATTGACCGCGGAATTGTCCGTCCGGGGTCTTTCACCTCGTCACCTATATAACAGATGTCGTAATAGCCCAAATAATCATAGACGCCGATTCGCGATGCAGCGCCCAAACCGAAGAGAAAGCCCAGCGAGAAGCTGAAGGCGCCAGGGGGAAAGTCAAAAGCGCGAGCGGCGCTGAAATGCATCGCTCCGGTAACAATCACTGCGAGTGTGGTCAGCAAGGTTCCGATCCATAAACTTACAGTGATCGTGCCGATTGAAGTGATGCGGCGATAGAGTAGTACTATGTTGATAATCCCGACGGCAGCGGCCACCATCAATGTCTCGCGCGCTGAGATTCCCCGCCAGATATAGCCGGTGTATCTAGCGAAGCCGATGTAGCCTGACGCTATTTCCAGCGGACCGCTGAGAATGAACTGCCAGATGAAGAGAAAAGCCATAAGTCGTCCAAAGGTTTCACGACCGTAAGCCTCTCGCAGGTAAACATAAGAACCTCCAGACCCCGGCATTGCGGCGCCCAGTTCACTCCAGACCATCCCATCCGGGATTGCGATTAAGACCGCAACAACCCAGCCCAGCATTGCCTGGGGACCACCGAGCGCCGACATCAAAAGCGGAATGGTGATGAACGGCCCCACGCCGATCATGTTCGACATGTTCAGAGCGGTCGCCTGGACCAGCCCAAAGCGTCTCAGCAGAGGCGCGTCTCCGTTTCCAACGTTCCGGGATTCTAATGTCATGGAGATTATTGAAACGTCGTTTGAAGCCCATATCATATCCGAACATGACCTTCTGAAAGAGTCTTATTTGCGTATTACTAACCTTTTAACAAGTGTTTCTTAGAGAAACTTTTTGTTTGATATTTCGTTCGGGAAACCGCTTGAATATCCCTTGCCAATAGACGAGAATGGCGACGCAGTTTCTTTCGATCCTTTCCTAAAAAAGGAAACAATAATACGATGAGAATAATGGCCGTTGTGCTCGCGGTTGCCCTTTCACTCTGGCTCGGCCTTCCGGTACATCGGGCAAAAAGCATGAGCGCCTTGCCAACCCAATCAGTCGAAAGAGGACCTGTGACTGCGGACATCGACGATAGCGATCTGTTCTTTCAAAACGCCATTCGCGAGGCAGGGCCACAGCGTGACAACTCGCAAAGGATCGATGCTTTGCTCAAGCGCATGACGCTTGAAGAAAAAGTGGGCCAGATGACCCAGTTGACCATCGGCATGATTTCAAAGGGCCAGGATCAGAACGTCCAGATCGATCCTGAGAAGCTCGAGAAGGCGGTCGTGCGCTACGGCGTCGGGTCAAGTCTCAACGTCGCTGATCAAGCTC
>JBGQJH010000217.1:0-5193 GCA_041498935.1 Pyrinomonadaceae bacterium
AAAAAAATTCTTTGAAAACCTCTTCCTGATAACGATCGTAGGCAGGATGTTGCTCCCAAATCAGCGGGTCCGCAGCCACTCGGAACAAGCTTTCCCAATCTTCCGGTCTCAGCGGCCGAACTTCAAGCAGGTCGCCAACCAGGTGAGGCTGGAGTTCAAACGCTTCACCCCGGTTCGGTTCCTGATTCAAAAACTCCTGATCGCTCATGGAGGACACAATGGCGAAAGACGCTTGGAAATTCAAGGGGAAATCCACCGGGGCCGCTCAAGGGAAATTGTCGCCATACCCGGTCGCTACGCTCCCGGTTCTTGTATTTGTGCAGCGCCGCGCCTCGCTTGATCATTGTTCGCACCCTGGAAAGGGGTGCCAGCCGTCTGGCCCTTTTCAGGGTGCGTCGCTCATGAATCTGCTTGCCTCCGGCGCGCCTGCGGCGCGAAGGAGATTGATGGGACTCGATCCAGGGGGTGGCGTTTCGCTCACCCTGGCTACCTTCTGTCACGGCTACAGCGTGAAGACCCACCCGCTCACGCAGGTGGTACTGACAAGCGCCCTTGCTTACGCGCAGGCTACTGCCCCGATCGACCGCTACTGGACGCGGTTATGGTTTGGCGGTCGTAGTCGTGCTTTGGCTCAAGCCGCGATTGAGAATCATCTTAACTTCCACCCGCCGATTTTGTGCGCGTCCGGCCACGGTCGTGTTGTCCGCAACAGCCTCCGTCTTACCGTAACCCATGGGCGTGACGAAACGCCGCAGAGGAATCTTATGATTCACTGCAAGATACTGCACCACGGCATCGGCACGCTCGCGGCTCAGCCGGAAATTCTTCGCTTCGCTCCCGGTCGAGTCCGTGTGCCCCGCAACTTCGATCATGAAGGCTTTAGCATCGACGGTCTTGGCTGCCAGGGCGTCTAGTTGTTGTTTGGCTTCCGGAGAGAGCAAGGCGCTATTCACTCTGAAAGTCACCGCTACCGATTCCTTCACGTCGTAATCATCCAGAGCGGAAACGCGCTCATTTACCTCGGTCACTTCTTTTCTGGCCTCAGCGGCGACGGCATATAGCTCATCCATCTGGCCTGCGAGACGCGCCTGGTTCTCCTCCACCGGAGTGACTCGTGTATCAGATGTAACGGCGGCTCTCATATCCGACTCATTAAACCGGATCTTATCCGCCACGAGCTGGCCTTGCGAATCACCGCGTCCCTCTACCTCCACAATCAGCCCGCGCAAAATATCAGTGACCGGATAACTCTTGCCACGGCGCAGGAAGCCCCCATTGGTCTTGATGCTCGTACGGTCAGTTAAGAGGACTTGATAATCCGTACGAGTCCGGTCCCGTATCGTGAAAACGTCGGCGTCGCGTGAAATTACGACGCCGCGAAACTTCATCTTCGCACCACTCGGAATGGATCGTATGTTTGCATTTCGGTCTCTGGTGGCTTGGGTGGTTGCGACTTGTGCAAAGCAGAGCGGTGTCAACGCAAACAACAGGGCTAAGCCGCAAACAAGTGTGAATGGTCGAAATTTCCTGATCTCATTACTGCTCATAGTGAACTCCTTCAGTATTTTATTACGAAATGCCATAGAGCATTCCGAGGGGCTGCTTATGTCGGGAGATTAACGGGATGGGGGAAAAGTCGAAGAGAGGGTAACCAAAAGCAGAGTAAAAATCAAAGAGAGCGGCAATGAGGTAACTGAGTGCCAGCCGCGCCTGCGTCTAAGAAAGTTGGCAGTGAGCAGTGAGCAGTGAGCAGTTAAGAATGCGCAGCTTCCTTCTGCCTGCGACTTACTTAGACTTGTGCACGTTGTAACTGACCCCACTGCCCAGCCCCGGTCGCCTGCTCACTGCCCACTGCCCACTACGTCGTCACATCCCGATATCTTTAAGGTGGTAGCGCGCAGTGTCGTAGTAACGCTCGACGTCAACCAGGTTTATTTTGCCCGACACCTCGGAGATGTTCACGAGAGATAGATCACACGCCGGAGCGATCCCGCGAGCCGAGACCATCATTCCAAACTGCCCGTTGGCTACGGCGTCGGCGGCGCGCGCGCCAAACAGCAGGCCCATGATGCGATCAATCGGGCTGGGGGGACCGCCGCGCTGCGGGTGGCCCAGCATTACCGCCCGCGCCTCGTATGGAGTTTCACTCGCTATCTTTCTGGCCAACACTTCACCGATGCCGCCAAGGCGCACGTGTCCGAAAGGATCGTGACGGTCATCTATGGTAACCATCTCGCCATCTTCGGCGCGTGCGCCTTCGGCCACGACAATCACCGCATAGCGCGGCTTCCGATGAACTCCTCTGCTGAGTCCGGGTTCACCGAGTCGAGTGCGCAGCAGATGAAAGACCCGCTCATAACTAAAGGGATGTTCCGGTATGAGGATGACGTGGGCCTGGCCGGCGACGCCCGACCACAAAGCCAGATGCCCGGCGTGACGTCCCATTACTTCGATGACCTGGATCCAGCCATGCGAACCAGCGGGAGTGCGTGACCGCTCAATGACCTCTGATACATTTCTGAGTGCGGTGTCGAAGCCGAGGGAATAATCCGTGCCGGCTAAGTCCTTGTCGATCGTTTTCGGCACGCCAACAACCGGCACTCCCTTTTCGCCCAGCCGCGCGGCAACACCAAGCGTGTCTTCGCCGCCGCAAACGACGAGTGCGTCAAGTTTAAGCTTATTAATATTTTCAATTACTTCCGGCGACCGGTCTTGCGCTTCGCCCTCATCGGTGAGCTGCTTGAAAGGATTTGTTCGTGACGACCCGAGGTTTGTTCCGCCCTCGCGATCCCAGCGACGCACAGCTTGGCGGTCGAGAGGCAGGACCTCGGGCATGGGATTCAGCAAACTCCTCCAGCCATCAAACAAACCGATGACCTTGTTGCCCAGGTCCGAACTACGATAGACCAATCCTTTGATCGCCGGGTTCAATCCGGGCGCATCGCCCCCACCAGTCAAGACTCCAATTCTCATTTCTTTAGACATGAATCAATGTAATCCTCGTAGTTAAAGTAGGACAGACATTCTTGTCTGTCCCTGACAGGCAGGAATGCCTGTCCTACCGCGACTAGGTGATAAGAGTTGGCTTGTCTCTCCCGAGTTTCTCGCGGAGTTCAAGTAACTCGTGGGCGGCTTCGGTCAAAGGCGCCAGAACTTCCGTTATCTCTCCGTCTCCGCCGTCTTTCAGATAGCGTTCCACATACAGGCGCAGCGTCGCGCCTTCCGTGCCGGTGCCTGAGAGACGGCAGACGATCCGCGATCCGTCTTCGAGGAGAATGCGTATACCCTGCTTCGCACTCACACTCCCATCCACCGGATCGGTGTAGCTGAAATCGTCTGCGTGTTTCACGCGACTCCCGGCGAGCGAGGCTCCTTTCAAGGTCGCGAGCTTGTCCCGGAAGGCGTCCAGCATTCGCGTCGCCGGCGCCACCTCTAACCCTTCATAATCGTGGCGCTGATAGTAGCTGCGCCCGAACCGTTGCCAGTGTTCGCGGACAACGTCTGCCACTGACTTGCGCGTCGTAGCGAGGATCGACAACCAGCAGAGGACGGCCCATAGTCCGTCCTTCTCGCGCACGTGGTTTGAGCCGGTGCCAAAACTCTCTTCGCCACAGATGGTACACAGCCCGGCGTCCATAAGGTTTCCAAAAAACTTCCAGCCTGTCGGCGTCTCGTAGGAGATAAGGTCGAGCGCAGTGGCCACGCGATCAACGGCGGTGCTCGTCGGCATCGAGCGGGCCACACCCGCGAGACCCGCGCCGTAGCCGGGGATGCACTCCCGGGCGTGCTCGGCGATCAACGCGAGTGAGTCGCCTGGAGTGACGAAAAAGTTGCGTCCCAGGATCAGGTTGCGATCACCATCACCATCACAGGCAGCGCCGAGATCGGGAGCGTCGCTCGCGTTCATGTGCGCGACCAATTCGGCGGCGTTTACCTGGTTCGGATCCGGATGGTGGCCGCCGAAGTCTTCCAGGGGAATGCCGTTGACGACGGTGCCCGCCGGCGCGCCCAGGCGCTCTTCAAGGATGTGGTGAGCATACGGGCCGGTGACCGCGTGCATCGCATCAAACGTCATGCGAAAGCCGCCTTGGAAAAACAACCGCAGGATTTCGAAGTCAAACAACTCTTCCATAACAGCGGTGTAATCCGCGAGCGAATCGATGATCACAATCTCGGTACTTTCCAGACGCAGGGCGCCCTCCTGTTCAATGTCCACGTCGGGGTGATCGAGCGTGAGGTATTGCGTTATCTTCAGCGTGTGTTGGTAGACCCGCTCAGTGACACTCTCCGGCGCGGGACCGCCATTGCGAACGTTGTACTTGATCCCAAAATCTGCATCCAGACCGCCGGGGTTGTGGCTGGCGGAAAGCACCAGGCCGCCGAGTGCGCCGCGGCGGCGGATAACAGCCGAAACAGCGGGCGTGGAAAGTATCCCGCCGCGCCCGACCAGCACACGCCCAAATCCATTCGCCGCGGCCATGCGAATAATCGTCTGGCTGGCGGTGCGGTTGTAGTAGCGGCCGTCACCGCCCACCACCAGAGTTTCGGCGCCGAACCCTGCCGGCATATCTTCGCGCACAGTGTCGAATACGGCTTGCACGAAGTTTTCCACGTAGTTTGGCTGCATGAAGACGCGCGTCTTCTTGCGCAGTCCCGAGGTGCCGGGTCGCTGACCGTTGAATGGAACGGTGTGCACTGTTTTCATTTTACCTGTTCATTTTCCTTGCAGGATGATCTTTGGCCATGTTACCTGAAACCACACATTGAGCAACAACGACAACTGCGATGGGTAGTGGGTCAGTTTTAAATGAATGACAAAACCCGCGCAGCGGGTGGAAGCATAAAGCCTGGGGTGGAGCGAAGCGGAACCCCAGGATGACGAAGGGAAGAAACCCGAGCGCGCGAAGCGTGCGATAGCGCAAGAGTGCGCACTCATGATGAATGGCTGTCGCCCCATTCGGGGGCTCTTACTTTTTTATTCCAACGATCCTGGGGTTCCGCTTCGCTCCACCCCAGGCTTTATGCTATCGCCGCGCTTCGCGGGCTCACTACCCAACGATGACTTGCGCCAAACGGTCTCTGGAGAAGATTATGGGTTTGCAAGAACGGGGCTGGTGACTAAGGCAATGAGGCAGAAGAAAGCATGGCGATCCTGGTAACGGGCGGTGCGGGCTACATTGGCAGCGTGACAGT
>JBGQJH010000218.1:0-5180 GCA_041498935.1 Pyrinomonadaceae bacterium
AAGCTGCTAACTCGCAGACCAGCATTTCCAGTTGCAGGCGTGCGCCTTTTGGGCCGCCGCCTCCGAGCGAAGACTTGATGGCGAGATCGGCGGCGGCGATGAGTTGGATGCCATGAGCTATTTTGGTTGCATCGCTCCGCTGCAAGGTATTCATGAAAGCGTCGCGCTTTGCGGGCGGCCCGTAGACCAGCCGATAAACTTCGTCTCGCGCCCCTTGTTTGAGCAGCTCCTTCGCCAGTGCCAGCCGGTGATAGTTGCTGGCAATCAGGCCGAGCAGCATTACCGGCTGAACGTTGTCCTCCAACAGGCGATGCAGGGTCTCGAGCGCTCGACGCCGATCGCCCGCCACCAGTTGATCTCCCAGCTCGAAATTTGAAAGCTCGCGCGAACGATCGATTAACTGATCGACAAGCTCCATCGTGATCTGCCGGGTTTCGATGGCGGCCGCTGCCAGTTTGTCCAACTCGGAACGGAGAGTCTGCAGGTTGGTCCCCACGAGGCTAACGACTTCAGACAGAACCCGCTCGTCAACCATCGTCTTCAGTTCCTTCAAGCGCGTTCGCGCCCAGGCCTTCGCCTCCGCGTCTTTCACCGCGGAAAACTCGACCACCGCGCAACTTGCGAGCAAAGCCTTCGTCAGCTTCTTGCGCTTATCGAGATCGTCGGCGATAAAAATCACTACTGTCGAATCCACCGGGCGGTCCAGATAGCGGATGATAATTTCCTCATCAGTCTCGCGCAGCCTGGCAAAATCCTTGATTCTGACTACCCGCCGCTCAGACATCATGGGAAGCTGCTCCGCAGCGGCGATGGCGGCCATCGCCGGGTCGGTCAGAAGGCTGAAAGAGGATTCGTTGAATTCGCGCAGCAAGGTGCCGCTCAGTGCGGCATCGGTGAGGTCGCGAGCGGCCGTCTCGCGCAGATAGCTTTCACAACCAACTAGTAAATAGAGAGGTTGAACGCGGCCAGCGCCCTGTCCCAGGCGCAACGAGCGATCGAGTTCAGCGCGCGAAAGCGTCGTCATTTCGGGATCTCAATTGCGTTGGTCAAAGTGGAAACAATACTCTCGGCGAAGTTGCGGGCCATGCGCTGCACCGCCGGATCTTCTTCGTTGAAGAAGTTGCGCGGGTCGTTGGCGAATTCATACTCGCCGCGAAACACGAAGTTTTGATTGTCGTAGAGCACGCGGTTTTCAGTTTGATCGCGTACCGTCACCGCCACCTCAATTGTTACTTCGAAGATTCGCGCGCGCCCTTTGTCGTCGAGCAGCACGCCTCCATAACTGAAGCTCTTGATGTAGCCTTCGATGACCGCATCGGCTCCTTCGCGCTCACCCTGCACGCGCAGGCCGCGACCGCGGTGCACCAACTCATTGACTACAGCTTCGCTAAAGCGCGACCCAATCCTGTAACGCAATGCCTGAGGGCCCATCTGAAACGCCGGCACGGCAACTGTCTTGATGCGTGAGGGAAGCTGGTTTTTCGTGATCGGCTTGTAGCATTCAGCAAAGCCGGAAACAAAAAACAGCACCACGAGAAACACCGATAAGCGCAAAACTTTTCGCATCCGATTGCTCTCAATTCTGAACTGGCATACTAACTGGAAAGTCGAGTTGAATTCTCTCGCACAGCCGGAGCTTAAGCAAGTACCCGCTGGAAGAAACATTGACGCGCATCGTCATTTGGAATATTGTCCTCCGGCACCTCGCAAACGTTACCGTTGGTCCTCTGAGCCCTGGGTTGATATTCAGCACACTCATACACACAACACTCAACGCCGAGGAGAGTTTATATGCCCAAGCAGAAGCACAGGAAAGCAGCCCTGACAAGTGCCGGACGCGCGAAGCCCAAACCGACGCGCGTGAAGGTCGAGCAAACGCCGGGGCAAGCGGAAGTTACATTGGTTCCGGGTCCTCCCAAGAAGCGGAGGCTCCCATCCATTCGTCTCTCAAGCCACAAGGCCCGCAGCCGCTGGTTCCAAACGCGCGCGACCTGGCCCGTTAGAGAAGCGCCGGTGAACAAACTTATTCGTGAGCGCGCGCGTGTCGATAAGTCTCTCGCGGCGTCGGCAGACATAGCCGCGGAATGGGAGTGCGTGGGACCTACCAACATCGGCGGCAGAATCACGAGCCTGGCCTGCCACCCTACCCATCCGGAACGCGTTTGGGCGGGAGCGGCAGGAGGCGGCGTCTGGCAAAGCAAAGATGGCGGGCAGACATGGCAGTCGTGTTGGAACGATCAGGACACCTTGAACATCGGTTCGCTAGCCGTCGATCCGCTCCAGCCCGACACGATCTACTGCGGCACGGGCGAGGCCAATCTTTCCCTCGATTCCTATCCGGGAGTCGGACTCTACAAAAGCATGGACGCCGGCCGCACCTGGCAGTTGATCGCATCCGTGGACCGAACCGGCATACCGCGACGCATCGGTGTGATCGCGATAGATCCTTACAACCCCAAGCACGTGCTGCTTGGTGGCGTAGGCTCTGCCGAGGTTAGTCAGGGCAATGACTTTGGCGGTCTTTATGTTTCGCTTGACGCCGGACTGAGTTGGAAGCGCGAGACGTTTCTCTCCAAGCAAAACTACTGGTGCCATTCTATCGCCTTCCATCCCAAGAAAAAGGGAACCATCTTCGCGACCTTTACTGAGCAGGGCGCCCGTAGCGGAATCTGGCGGTCAACTGACGGCGGGAAAACCTGGCAACACCTGACCAGTGGCTTGCCGGAGCCGGCTCGCTTCGGACGCACCAGTCTGGCCATCAGTCTCTCCAATCCTCAAGTTGTCTACGCGTTCGCCATGGATGAAGCGAGCGGGAACAAAGACTTGCTGCTCGGTGTTTTTCGCAGCGCAAATGGAGGCAACACCTGGAAGCCGAAACATGGAAGCCATTTCTCCGACGAGGGGCAGATCTCCTACGGCAACAGCATCGTTGTTCATCCCACGGATCCTGATACGGTCATCTGCGGCGGGGTGGATTTGCACCGTACCAGGAATGGCGGCACGACCTGGCGTAAGATAACCGATACCTACCTTAAACGTACTGACCCTCATTACGCCCACGCGGATCACCACGCGCTGTTGATGCCGGCCGCAGTCCCGGGACGCGTCTATGACGGCAATGATGGCGGGTTGGACGTTAGCGAGAATGCCGGTGACACGTGGCAGAATCGTAGTAATGGTTTGGCAGTGACGATGTTCTACGACGTCGACGTGGCGCAGAACAATGGGCTGGTGTTTGGCGGTGGCGCGCAGGACAACGGTACCATCGTCACCAACATCGGTGTGGCCAGCAGCTTCTTTGAGTTGCTGGGCGGCGATGGCGGCTGGATCGTCATTGACCCGCTTGATGCCCGCCACATTTACGCCTCTTACCAGCAGTTCCAAATCTACCGGTTCCGCAACGGCAAGAACATAAAAGTATCGCCGCGGGCATCGACCGTGGAACAAGAGTCTGTGTGGATGTGTTTCATTACCATGGACCCCTCAAACTCGAATACGGTGTTTACGGGCACGTTTCGAGTTTGGCGAACTACGAACGACGGTGATAACTGGCATATAGTTTCACCTTCTCTGGATGGCAGTTCGATCTCGGCAATAGAAGTCGCTCCAGCGAATCCCAAACGGATTTATGCGGCGACGGAAAATGGCGGATTCTTTCGCAGCGTGAATGGCGGCGATGACTGGAGTCCCAATATTTCGAGTTCGATAATGCCCGGCCACACCATCACCCGACTCGAAACTCATCCGCGCGACGCGAATCTTATCTACGCGACCGTCGCAAACTTTGGGCATGGGCATGTCTTCCGTTCAAAAGATGGCGGGGATTCCTGGGAAGACGTGGACAAAGGGCAACTACCTGACGTGCCGCATCACGCAGCCTTGATTCGCGCAGATGAACAGGACAAGGTCTACGTCGGCAACGATGCGGGAGTGTTTGTGCTGGATACCGTGACGGGCTCGTGGATGAACCTGACGAAGAAACTACCCAACGCGATGGTGGTGGATTTGGTCTATCACGAGAAGGAAGGAACGCTGCACGCAGCCACCTACGGCCGCAGCATCTGGCGGCTGAAACTCAAGTGAGTAGGACGGACATTCCTGTCTGTCCTCTCTCCGCAGTCTTTGGTTGTACGCCAGTCTGAGTTTCATGATCACCTTCTTACTGGGACCGCGGGCGCCCTCGCCCGCCGTCGCGCGGTGGTTGATCAACCTGAATGCATCACGCTAGCCGCCACCAGTGCGCTTCTGAAACCACTCTTCTCGCTTACGAAGATTATCTTTCGATTCGCCAATCTTCGGACTCACTGGTTTGAGGTCAGTGGCTGAACCGGAATCTGCCGCCTCGTCCTTGTCGCCCTGGCTCTTCGTGGTTAGTTCGTCTTTCTTAGTTGTTTCGTCTTTTCCCATGCGCTGATTGTAACAAGCCCGGCATTGAGACCCAATCGCGAGGTTGTGCTATTTGTGTTTCCCCGTAACGCAAACTGTTAGTTTGCGCGGCTGGTCCCTGCGGCGGCGCGGACTCGACGGGCCCGGCTATTGAGAGTGTTTGCTGTAATGCAAACTGCTTAGCTTGCGGAGGTGCAGGGCCGTAAGCACGAAATGTTCATAGTAACCAGCATTAGACGATCCCTTTTAGTCGCGCATTTCATAAGCGACTGAATCTTCCTAAGTTTCATTTTGGTGTTCTTGGCGTCTTGTCGGTTATTGGTGGTGTCTTAAATTGGATTTCTCTGTGTGACCTCTGTTGCATACCTGACTGCCTGATTTCGGCCGCGATGCTTGCCGTCTCGACAGCGGCCTTAACATCATGTACGCGGACGATGTGGGCGCCTTTCAAGACGGCGGCGGTGAGGGAAGCCAAGCTGCCATAAAGACGCTCCTCGACGGGAGCGGGGTTGCCGTTGGCGTCCCGGAGGATGCGGCCGATGAAGGATTTTCGCGAAGTGCCGATTAGCAGAGGGAAGTCCGGGAAGGCGGCGATTAGTTGATCGAGTTTGGCGATTAGTTCAATGTTTTGTTCATGGCTTTTGCCGAAGCCGATGCCCGGATCGATGACGATTGCTTCGCGCTTCACACCGCGTTGTTCGGCCAGCGCGATGCTGCTACGCAAACTGCTGGTTACTTCCTCGATGATGTTATCTACAGGTGGAAGGCCATGAATTGCGCCCGGTGTGCCGCGC
>JBGQJH010000219.1:0-5168 GCA_041498935.1 Pyrinomonadaceae bacterium
CACCTCCTGATAAGCCTTGCCGCAACGCACCGAGATCACAACTTTGCACCAGAGAAAAACTTCTTTCGGGATTGCCGCCTGCAGTTGTCGAGCTACGCTCTTGTAGACGCTTTCGAGGCCGACATGCGACCAGGCAACTTCTGGCTCCTCCTGTTCCTCTTTGCTGAGGACATGGAGTAGGTGCAACTCAGCCTGGTATTCCTGAGCGAGGGAAATGCCGTACTTCAAGGCGAGTTCTGAGTCAGCAGAGAAATCGTGCGCTACCAGGACGCGGTGCGGATCAATCTCACCCGTTGACAGGCCGACCCACTCACGTTCACTCGGATGTGTGACAAGTACAGGACAGGGAGCCATGCGAGAGACGGTCTCGGCGGTCGAGCCAAGTAAGACAGCGGCGTGAGGTCGCCGGCGAGAACGCATTACGATCAGATCGGCTTTGTGCCCGGCGGCTTCTTCTACAATTGCCTTCCCAACATCCTCAACGTTCTCGGCAACTAACCCTTCCCAGTTCATGTCACCAAGATCGGTGAGACCAAGGTGAGAAGCGAGCGCTTCTGGAAACAGCCGCGCTATCTCAGCGCTTAACGACTTGCCTTGTTTTCTCTGTCGCTCGGAGCCAGATTCTACGCAGTGCAGGAGCAAGAGCTTTGCTTCATAGGCACACGTTAACGCCACCGCATAGCGCAACGCCTCGTTTGATTCCGATGATAAATCTGTCGGACAGAGAATTCGTTGGATATTGATCATTTTCAGATTCCATTCCTTCACCGTGTCACAGGGGCAACGTTCATGCCGCAAGGAATACAAGCATTTTGACTCGAAATTGTTCGGGGGCGCGCAAAACGGCTTGTGTCTGTGCGGATATTTCCTCAGCAGACGCAGCCAGAGCCGAAGCCAATAGGGCAATAACAATACTTGCAAATTGATCCAGCAGAAGGCGAGCCGATCTGTTGAGAATGCCAGCCTTCATCTTCATGTCACCGAATAAATCGCAGTAGAAAAGGAGATGCGGATGCTGATGTGGCCAGTAACAAGCTTATCGTTCCCTGTCTGTTGTACAGAGAGCGTGCGATTAAGCTAACACCCAAACCTGCTTGTACCAGGCTGGCCCAACCTATGGTTGTAGTCAGATCACGCCACCATTCATCTGATAAGTGCTGAAAGGCCAGCAGCAGCCGGAACATCCAAATTACCAGTGAGCAAGCAATCGGCATCCATGAGATGGCGATATAGGCCCTGTTCGCTCCGTAGAATGTTGTCAGCACCAGATAAACGAAGAGCATTGAGGGAATCACGCCTAGAGCAAGCAGTAATTCTGAGGGCATGCTCGTTACCTCTATGTCACATGGGATTGGCGGCGGCGCTGGCCTTTAAATCAGCCAACGGCACGCCAGACTTCAAACTTTGTGCGCGCATGGAACCTGCTTCGGCGGCCGCGATGACTAACTGCGTCTTAATCGCAGCGTCCGGATTGAGCGAGATTGAAGTGATGCCTTGCTCAACCAGCCAACTCGCGAAATCCGGATAGTCGGAGGGCGCCTGGCCGCAGATCCCAATTGGCTTACCAGCGCTCTTCGCCGCTTCGATTACCTGGGCAATCAGGTCTCGCACGGCGGCATCGCGCTCATCGAAGAGATAGGCGACGGTGCCGGAATCGCGATCCAGCCCGAGGACGAGTTGCGTGAGATCGTTCGAGCCAATCGAGTAGCCATCAAACACTTTAAGAAAGTCACGGGCGCGTACGACGTTCGAGGGCAGTTCACACATCGCATAGATCTCCAACCCATCTTCACCTTGCTTGAGTCCGTGTTCAGCCATGCTCGCAATTACGCGCTTACCTTCGGCGACCGTGCGACAAAAGGGAATCATGATCTTGACGTTGGTTAAACCCATGTCGCGACGGACCAGCAGCAGTGCGGCGCACTCGAGCGCGAACCCCTCAGCGTAGCGCGCATCGTAATAGCGCGAAGCGCCGCGGAAACCGAGCATCGGGTTCTCCTCCGCCGGTTCAAACTCGCTGCCGCCCAAAAGGCGTGCGTACTCATTAGTTTTGAAATCACTGGTACGAACGATCACTGGCTTTGGATAGAATGCGGCGGCAATGCGGCTTACACCCTCACTAAAACGCCGGATGAAGAACTCGCTCGGGTCTTCAGCGCCAATGCGAGCTGCAATCTGCTTTATAGCCTGCTGATCTTTCAGGTTCGGATAGTGGGCCAGAGCCATTGGATGCACGCCAATGTGGTTCGTAACTATGAACTCAGTACGTGCCAGTCCGACGCCGGCATTCGGAATGAATGACAGTTGAAAGGCGCGTACAGGGTCGCCTAACGTAAGCATCACCTGAGTTCGAGTTT
This sequence comes from Pyrinomonadaceae bacterium, assembly GCA_041498935.1. Classification (GTDB taxonomy): domain Bacteria; phylum Acidobacteriota; class Blastocatellia; order Pyrinomonadales; family Pyrinomonadaceae; genus PSRF01. Next base: position 2,358 of record JBGQJH010000219.1, read on the forward strand.
TCGGAACCGCTGCCGCGTCAATCTTCTCAACTTCGAAACTTATGCGGCCGGCATAGACATGGCCCTCTGGTCCTTCCGAGCATGCGACTGTGACCTCATCGCCATCGTGAAGCACCTCAGTTGCATTACCACAGCCGACGATACAAGGAATGCCAAACTCGCGTGAGACGATGGCCGCATGGGCCGTGCGTCCTCCCTGATCGGTGACGATAGCGGCGACGCGACGCATAACCGGTTCCCAATCAGGATCCGTGAGTCTGGCTACGAGGACATCCCCGGCTTCGACCTTTTCCAGTTCACTAGCCTCGCGCACAATCCGCAGACGACCGGCGCCAATCTTTTCGCCTACGGCCTGGCCCTTCACGAGCGGCACTGCATGTTCCCCTTTCAGGCGATAGACCTCCGAGACCGCCGTTCGCGGCTTAGTTGAATGAACCGTTTCGGGCCGCGCTTGAACAATAAACAGGTCGCCAGTAATTCCATCTTTGGCCCACTCGATGTCCATCGGCTGTGGATGTCCGGCTAGTTCTGAATAATGATCCTCGATAAGACAGGCCCATTTTGCGAGCTTTAGAACTTCATCATCAGTGAGCGAGAACTTGCGACGTTCCTCAACCGGTGTCGCCTCGCTGCGCGTCGTGCGACTGCCGTCGCCATAGACGAGGCGCACTTCCTTGGTGCCAAGTTGTCGACCAATAATTGGGCGAAAACCACTTTTCAGCGTTGGTTTGAAAACGGTCCACTCGTCGGGAGTAACAACGCCTTGAACGACAAACTCACCCAACCCATAGGAACTGTTGACGAGTACCACGTCACGAAAACCCGACTCAGTGTCGAGAGTGAAAATGACACCGGAACTCGCCTTGTCGGAACGGGCCATTGGTTGTACACCGACCGAAATGGCTACCTTCGATTGATCGTACCCAAGCCTGGCACGATAGCTGATCGCGCGATCCGTGAAGAGAGAAGCAAAGCATTGGTGGACAGCACGCAGTAGAGCCTCGCGTCCGCGAACATTGAGGAAGGTCTCGGCCGCGCCCGCGAAGGAAGCCTCTGGCAAGTCCTCCGCTGTAGCGGACGAGCGGACAGCTAGTTCCGGCTCGCGCCCGAGACGCGCACAGAGTTGCTCATACGCTTTTATTATTGCTGCGCGTAACTCTTTAGGGAGTGCAGTCTCGAGCACCGCCGCACGTGCGGCATGTCCTCGAATGCCAAGTTCCTTTACGTCCTCATGATCAAAGTCCGAAAGCAAAGACCGCAGCTCGTATTCAAGATTGCCCTGCGCGAGCAGCGCGCGATAAGCGTCTGCCGTTGTCGCAAAGCCATCAAGCACTCCTATGCCTTTGGGTTTCAAAGCGTTGAAGAGTTCACCTAAAGAAGCGTTCTTACCACCGACCAGCGGCAGACTCTTTAAAGTTATCTGATCGAAATCAAGCGTGTATAGCAGTTTGTCTTTCATGGCTTTTCCTTTTGCTTCTAATAGATGACTCGCCATTCGTATCAATGACAGCAACGCCCATGCCGCCTGTACCTTAGTCGTCGGTGAAGGTAAGTAACTGGAAAGACGCTAAGCATCATCCGGATCTGACGATACATTTCTCAGTCAAAACCCGCAGAACTGCGTGAAAGTTCGCATTTTTGTACCGGCAGAGATCTAACTGCCTCACAAAAAATGGGAAGAAGAATTGGCACAGGTCATGCAGTCTAAAGACTAAGCCGTTCGTCCAGAATGTGTGGGCTGACTCAAACCCTGTTCTCAAGGTTAGGGTCGTTACCGAAAAGGAGTGAGCAATGAAGATCTTATTAGCAGTTGACGGCTCGGCTTACAGCGACGCCGCAGTTAAGGAAGTCGCAAAACGGTCGTGGCCGCCACAAAGTGAAGTCAAGGTTATTACGGCTGCTGAAACGCCCCTAGTGGTTGGGATGGAGCCCTGGGCGGCAGCGCCGGAGTACTTCGAACAACTGGAGAAATCAATTCGTGACGCAGCGAAGGCCGTCATCGAAAGTGCTCTGCTTAAGTTGAAAACAACTGAAGATAAGACATTGAAGATTAGCAGCGAAATTATCCAGGGCCCACCCAGACAAGTGATTGTAGAAAAGGCTGAACGTTGGGGCGCCGATCTCATTGTCATGGGTTCACGCGGGCTGGGCGCCTGGAATCGATTATTGCTGGGTTCAGTATCGAGTGCCGTGGTTCATCATGCGAAGTGCTCCGTAGAAATCGTGCGGAAGCCACAAACGAAGAAACCCGAGAAATAACAGAAGTTCAGTGTGCGCCGTCAGCCTTTGCCCAGCGTGCATTTGTCGGATTCCGATCGCTTAACTTGCAATAGGAGGTGGACTCGTCCTCATCATTCTGGGTAACGCGATGAGATAGATGGTGTTTGTCTAGGTAACTACGTGCGGAGAAGACATAATGAAAGAACAGATGAAGCTTCTGATTGGCTATGACGGTTCTCAGTTTGCCAAGGCTGCGCTCGATGATCTGCGGCGCGCCGGTTTGCCGCGCGAAGCTCAAGCAATTGTTCTCACAGTTTTCGAACAGTGGTTACCTCATGCCGCAATCAATAACGTGGCCCAGCCTGCTCTTCTCAAGTCAGCTCCTCTCGGTGCCACACAAGTACGAATGTCTGCTATTACCAGCGCGGAACCAGTCACAGAGACCCGCGTCCTGGCACTCGAAGCGAAGATTCGATTGCAGGCGCATTTTCCTTGTTGGGACATTAAGGCTGAAGAATCGTCGGGCTCCCCGGCACGTGAGATTTTGAAGAAGGCCCGTGATTGGAAGCCAGACTTGATAGTTGTTGGCTC
>JBGQJH010000220.1:0-5160 GCA_041498935.1 Pyrinomonadaceae bacterium
GCAGTGCTCTGGACGGTCTTCACAACAAAAGAGTACCCGCCCGAAAACATGGAAGAGTTTGAGCGCCTGCGCCGGCAGACTTACGGCAGCGCTACCGGCCTCGCGAAAATATTCCGAGTGATAGCCGAGCTGCTGCGGGAGATTTCCAGCGCCTTCGCTAATATGCCGAAGACAATGAAGCAACTTGCCATTGTTCAGATTTTCACCTGGCTGGGACTGTTCTGCATGTGGATGTTCTTTGGCCTGACCACCTCATACCATGTCTTTGGCGCCGCTAACGCCGGCGATCCGCGCTTTGCGCTGGGGCAGGAATGGGGCGGCAATGCCTTTGCCATTTACTCCATAGTTTGCTTCGCCATCGCCTTTCTGCTCCCGAGATTAGCAGCTGCCACCAGTCGCAAGACGGTGCACGCAATCTCACTTATCTGTGGTGGCTTGGGTCTGCTGTCGGTTTACTTCATCCAGGACAAATGGGTGTTGCTGGTCACGATGGTCGGCGTGGGCATTGCCTGGGCTTCAATCCTTTCGATGCCTTACGCGATTCTGTCAGGTGCGTTGCCTGCGGCTCGGATGGGCGTCTACATGGGTATCTTCAACTTTTTTATCGTTATTCCCGAGATCATTGCCTCCCTCTTCTTCGGACGCGTAATTCGCGCCATCTTTGGCGCTAACAGTTCGATCGCACCGCTCTACATGGTGATGGCGGGCGGCGTGTTTATGCTGATCGCTGCGGCGCTGGTAACTTTGGTGAGTGATGTTGCGGATCGCAACGTGCCGGAAGATGCGGTAATCGAAGCCGACAAGCATGAGTTGTTTACCCTTCCGGAGTCGGTGCAGCCGGTGCCGAGCACGGGGTTGATTGATGAGGAGTGATGTCTAGCCCCGCTAGGGGCGAAATGTTTATAGTTTGAGCGGCCTTACGATTCTGAAGCTCCGTAGGAGCGGAATGTGGAGCTTGAAAGAATGTTTCGCTCCTAACGGGAGCTCCTGGTTTCAATTAAGGCGTGAGTCTATACACATGTCGCTCCTAATGGAGCGAAGAACCGAAATGCTTTCCGCCCACGGTAGGGCCTTAGTGGGCATCGGCAAAATGGGGTCCGAAAATATATGGAGATATCCACGCACTGGCCAAAAGGTGTGAGGCAATCAACCAAGACTTTGATCCTCGTCGCAACGCTCCTGATTGCATTGTGTTCTCACGGGAGTGTAGCCCAGCAACCGGCGCGTGATGTCTCGAAAGAGCCGGCTCGGTCTTCACGCGACTGGGTGCGCGATGGTGTTGTCTACGAAATCTATCCGCGCGCGTTTTCCCCGCAGGGAAACTTCAAGGGCATCACTGCGCGACTTGACGATCTGAAGGAACTTGGCGTGAACATACTCTGGCTGATGCCGATTCATCCCATCGGCCAGGAGAAGAAGAAGGGAACCATCGGCAGCCCTTACGCGGTGCGCGACTACTACGCGATCAACCCGGATTATGGCACTAAAGAAGACTTCAGGAAGCTGATCACCGAAGCACATCGCCGGGATATGAAAGTTATTATCGACATGGTGGCGAACCACACGTCGTGGGACAGCGTCATGATGAAGAACCCGGAGTTTTATGAGCACGACGCGCAAGGCCGCATCACCTATCCGCATGATTGGAGCGACGTCGCCGAGCTGAATTACGGAAACCCGCAGTTGCGTCGTTACATGACAGATATGTTGAAGTACTGGATCCGCGAGTTCGACCTCGATGGTTTTCGTTGCGATGTAGCTGAAGAAGTGCCAACCGATTTCTGGGAAAATGCGCGCGCGGAGTTGGACAAAATCAAACCTGACATCGCGATGCTGGCTGAAGGACACAAAGCGGAGTTGCTCCTCAAAGCTTTTGACTTTGATTATTCGTGGCCGCTTCATAGCGCCTTGACCAACGTCGCCCAGGGTCGCGGCCGCGCTTCCGATTTGCCTGCTGAGTGGGAGAAGGAATTCAGGGAGTGGCCGCGCGGCTCGCTGCACCTGCGCTTTTCGGACAATCACGACGAGCGTCGCGCGATCGCGCGCTTTGGCGAACCCGCGGCGCTGGCGGCATCGGCCCTGATGTTTACTCTCGATGGAGTGCCTATGCTTTATAACGGCATGGAAGTTGGCGACACGACTGAATCCGGCGCGCCGGCGCTGTTTGAAAAGTTGCCGATCTTCTGGCCCATCGCCGAAAGAAGGCCGGAGTTTCCGCGCTTCTACAAACAGATAATGGCGCTGCGTCGATCGAGCAATGCGCTCAGGCGCGGTTTGGTCGAGTGGCTGAAGAATTCCGATGAGGCGCGCGTGTTGACCTTTATACGTCGGGCGCCAAATGAAGAGATGTTGGTAGCGATTAACTTTTCAAACCGTCCATTCCTTGGTTCTGTTGAAGCTGGCCGTATGGCAGGTTTTGGCGATGTCACACCTGATGTCGGTCCACCTTTGCCGCCTGATGCGCCGGCGCCAGAGCAGTCTGCCAGAAAACGCCCGGTTGGACTGCCTGCGCTTTCGCTGGATGCCTGGGGCTATCGGATTTTTCGACGCACGTTGAAATAGGTTCTTTCACCTTGGGCCTAAAGGTGGCAAAGCCGCGAATCCTCATCAGAACCGAGAGCGGTAGCGACCGGCCAATGGATCGATCAAACTAGAACGCGGAGCGATAGCGACGAGACGCTGACAATAAGTTAAGCGGATGGCCGGTCGACTACCGCTCCCGGTTCTGATGCCCACCACATCGCAGGTCCACACAGTGGATAGTCCTAAGCAGCTTTTTGTAAGCGCAGATCGCTTCGCCTTCTCTGAAATGGTCTCAGACCGAAATGCTGCATCGCCCTCGGAATCTCGCGATTCTGCATAAACCACCGCCAGACGTTTCCCGATCTTGAGTTCTCCGCGCTCAAGAGAATTATTCCCGCGTTAATCCCAATCACATCGCTATCAACCCAGCCGGTGTTTGGATTGAACGCATCCACGAATCCATATTTGCCGTAAACCCGATCACCATACTCCTGGTGCATGGCGCGCAGGGCCGCAACCGATATCTCCGGAGTAAACATCAGTGAGCCGCCCGCGGCGGAAGGGACCACGGTGCCGTCGATATCAGGGTCGCGCGGCGGTCCACCCCAGGCGAGATAGCCCTTAGCGCTATCGGAAGCGGTGATCCCCCAAATGTTTGGTCCAAACGCCGGAAACTCGTGCGCAAGGTTTATGCAGAAAGCGCGATGCGCGAGAGTGGCATTGATTGAATTCTCAAAGTAGTCAATTCGATCGCCTCTGGTTTCGCGCCGGTTGCGATAGTCGATCCAGGCGTGTGCATATTGATGCATGAAGAGAGGCACGCCAATGGTTGTGAAATACGCGTACCCTTCGTAGCGATAGCGATCGCGCCACAACGCGTACCAGGACGCTGGCGAAATAGGATGCGTCGGCGATCCAATCGCGAGCAGATAGAGAATCGTGTCTTCGCTGTAGGTGTCCCAGCGAGGTTTTAGAAAGCCTGACTCTGGTTTCCAGCCGTGCGAAAGAAGCTGCGGATGACCATCGAGCATCCAGCGAAAATCGACGCGCTCGTAAATCTTCGTGGCGAGGGCGACTATCTCTCGATCGTCTCGAAAATACTGCCGGACAGTTAATACGCCGGCCAGCAGTAACGCCGTATCAATCGAGGAGACTTCACTCTGCCATCGTCTTTCGCCCGACTTTGCGTCCAGCCAATGATAGAACCAGCCATGTTGCTGGAAGGCCCGATTCGCAAAGAACCGCAGCGTGTTACGCGCTCGCTCGCGTGCCTGACTGTGATTGATCCAACCGCGTTCGGCGCCAACACAGAGCGCCGTCAAACCAAAACCGGTCGCGGCGATGCTCGCCACGTTACGATGATTCTCATCCAGAGATGAGCCGTCTATTCGCGCGCGGTCGGGCACCAGACCTGTTTGCGGATCTGCCTGTTCCCAAAAATAATTGAAAGAACGGTGTTGGAGGTCTTCGAGGAAGGCTTGATCGTTAGGGGAAGGCGCCTGCGGAAAGCGTGACGAGAAGGCAGACGATTGTTTAACGAAAGAGTTCTGGCGAGCGACTGCAGGTGTTACGGCCTCGATTGCCAGAGCGAAGCTCAGCAAGATGCAAGAAAACGCAACCCAGAGATCTGCAAGGCCAAGTCTCTCAACAGCCTGCGAAGCAGGCGAAAGCATAAAGCCCAGGGCAAGCGAAGCGCCGCCTTGGGTCACAGTGGCAAAAAGATTCCGAGCCCGCCTTAGCGGGCGACAGACGATTTGCATGATTCTCTGGGTCGGCTTACCGGCACAACTCAAGTTAGCAGGTCTCACAGGTTGGGAAGGGCGGACTTGCATCCCAGCGGGGCTGCCCCGCTGGGGACCCCGCATTACCCCCGCTCGTTGAAAGCCTCTCAACCAGAGCGGGGGCAAGCCCACCTTCCCGACCATGAGACTCTCTTTCTTGAATCATCTCTGAGTCTCTGTGCCTCTGTGGCCTACTCTCCCTCAGCGCTTCTCAATCTCAAAAGTTGCCTCGAGCAGATCCTCGGAGTTTGATCCGACCATTACTCTGAACTCTCCCGGCTCAACCGTAAAGCGCATCTGGCGATTCCAGAATCCCAGTTGTTCTGCGGTGAGCACAAACTCCACTGGCTTCTTCTCCCCGGGCAAAAGCATAACCCGCTGAAAGCCTTTAAGCTCTTTTACCGGGCGCGTCACACTTGCAGCGACGTCGCGGATGTAAAGCTGAACCACCTCGTCGCCCGCTCGTTTGCCTGTGTTTTCGACGTTAACACTCACCGTTAACTTACCGTTCAACGGAATACGTTGAGCACCGAGTTGTAGATTTGTAATCTTGAACTGCGTATAACTCAGGCCGTAGCCAAAAGGGAAAAGAGGTGTCCAGGCAAGATCAAGGTACTTCGAAGTGTACTTGTTATTGGCGTCCGGCGGTCGTCCAGTATTCTTGTGATTGTAGTAAAGTGGTATTTGTCCGACAGAACGCGGAAAAGTTACCGGTAACTTTCCGCCCGGATTTACATCACCGAAAAGCACATCGGCAATCGCATTGCCCGCTTGGGTACCGGCGAACCAGGTTTCCAGTATCGCCGGAGTGTTCTCGGCCATCCAGTTAATCGTCAGCGGGCGACCATTCATTAGC
>JBGQJH010000221.1:0-5133 GCA_041498935.1 Pyrinomonadaceae bacterium
CGACTTCAACTCGTCGAGCGCCTGCTGGTAGATGGCCTTTCGCTCCGGATCCTGTTGCTGGTCAAACTCGCTTTCTATGTAACCAATCCTCATGCTCGCGAGCGGCTTGCCCGGTTCCCAGTTGAAAGGAACGTCGCCCACCGTGAGATCTCTGCCGTCGGGTCCGTAGATCCCGTTGAGCGCGGCGGCGCAGTCTTCAACGCCACGGCAAATCGCACCAATCTTGTCCATCGTCCAACTGAGTCCCATCGCGCCATAGCGACTGACGCGTCCGTAGGTTGGCCGCAGCCCGGCGACGCCGCAACGCGATGACGGCGAAATGATCGAGCCAAGCGTTTCGGTGCCGATCGAAAAACCCACGAGCCCTGCCGCAGTGGCGGAAGCCGGGCCGGCTGACGATCCGCTCGAGCCCGTCTTGTCTTCATCCACCTGCCAGGGATTCCGCGTCATGCCCGCAAACCAGCGACCACCCTGCGCGAGCGCGCCCATCGAAAGTTTCGCCACCAGCACCGCGCCCGCATCACGCAAACGTTCCACCACTGTCGCGTCATAGTCAATCACCTGATCGCGATAAGGCTCAGCTCCCCAGGTGGTGCGAATTCCTTTCGTGGCGAAGAGGTCTTTGGCGCCCCAGGGAATTCCGTGTAGCGGTCCGCGATACTTGCCGGCTTTGATTTCGCGTTCGGCCTCAGCGGCCTGCGCCAGGGCCAAATCTTCCGTTAGCGTCACAACGCAATTGAGTTTCGGCCCATACTTCTTGAGACGCGCCAGGTACATTTTGGTTAGCTCAACTGGAGAAACGTTGCGCGTGCGAACCAACGCGGCGAGCTGTGGCAACGTTGCGAAGGCCAACTCTTCAATTGGACCAGGCTGAGGAGTCTCTACCTTGCTCAGTTTGAATTTCGCCGCTTTGACGTTGAATTTCCTGCCGGGAAGCGCCGGATGAAACAGAGCGGCCGGCTCGGTGTCGAGTGGGACGTCGATCTTCCGGAGAGCTTCATACCTGTCGAGATTGGTGCTTACGTTCTGAAGTGCCATTGCCTCCTGGGCGTCGGTAAATTCAATCCCAATGAGCTTCTCAGCCTGGCGCAACATATCTTTCGTCACGCGCAAAGGCGTTGGCGTTGGCGTTGGTGCAGGTGATGGCATCGGCAAAGGTGTGGGAGTAGGCGAAGGACCCTGCGCCAGAGCAGCGGCGATGTGCAAATGCGGAGTCGCGAGCGCCGCGGCGCCAAGGGCGGGAACAAGCTTTACGAAGGTGCGCCGGTTTAAGCGACTGATTTCAGGCCCCGATGATTTTTTGGCTCGCTTCTTTTTCGACTCGGATTTTTTCATCACGCTCTCCTGGCCCTTGCGCCTGATTGTTTTCAGCGTTTACGCCACCCGCTAACGCAGGTGGTTCTGACCTGCGTCCTGCTCCTGCGTCCTGCTCACTGTCCACTGCTTACGGCTGCTTCATCATTTCCTGTCCGCTGACTATTGCCGAGCTGCCATATTTCATTTTGAGGAGTTTTGCGGAGCCGTCGCTCTGAACGGTCAAAATGTAAAGGTTGTCATACTCCCCTTCCGGAATGATTGGTAACTGTGGCCCACCAAGCGCCGCGATTATTTCCGGAACACTGTTGTTGTGACCCGCGATGAAGACCACCTGGCCCGCATTCCGGGAACGAATCTGCTTCACCAGCTCAGCTGTCTTCTTCGCTTCAACTTGCGTAATCGGAAGGCCAAGCTTATCTGCCAAAGGCTTTACTGTTTGCTGGGTGCGTTTGTACTGCGTCGCGTAAATTACCGTGATGCCCGTATTGCCAAACATCTTCCGGAGCTCCTCGGCGCGCGCCAGTCCCGCCGGACTGAGATCAGGATCTTTATTTTCGGGCGCAACAATCTTCTTTTCCGCGTGACGTACGAGAATTACCGTCGTGGAAGACTGAGCGACAGCACCAAAGCCAGCCGAAAATGCAGCGGCGCTCAAGAGTGCGATCAGGACGAGACAAGGAATTGCGATTCGGGTGCGGTTGCAGGGACGGGTTTCTTGTTTTTTCATGATTTCGCGATTTGCCGGCTGACTGAAGTGGCCGCCTAAGATACCACTTGGCGGGCGCCAGGTTGAAGGATTATGAGTCGCTTGGGAAGGCGCAACGCGGTCTCAGAGTGCCGGATGCAAAGCGCTGGGGAAGGTGTTAATCTATTAGAAAAGCCACGCCATAAGGGCCTCGGGTCGCGTATCGTGTTGTTACCTGGAAGAGGTGAGAAGAGTTGGCCGAGCCAGTGAGAACTGATTTATCTGAAGTCATCGCCGAAAATTTTGGCGCGAATGCAACTTACGTCGAAGGACTGCTCAGCCGCTTTCGCAGCAATCCGGAATTGGTTGACGAATCCTGGCGCGCATACTTTACGGAGTTGTTAGGCAACGGCGAAGGTCCGATGGTTCCGGTTGCCACCAGCGTCACTCCCGAACGCGCGGAAGATGCACGCACCACTGATAACGGGCGAAGTAGTGCCGCTACGGCAGACGGGCAGACCGGAGCGGCAAGGGCTGCCGCGAGAACGAAGGCCGCCACGACGCCCGCGCCTGAAACAAAGCAAGCTGCTCCGGTCCCCACTGAAGAGATCGAGGCAATCCCCATTCGCGGCGCCGCCCTCAAGATTGTCGAGAACATGGAGGCGAGCCTTTCGGTTCCGACCGCCACTTCGCAGCGACGTATACCGGTCAAACTACTGGACGAAAACCGCCGCATCATCAATAAACATCTGCAGGAAAACGATCGCGGCAAAGCCTCTTACACGCATTTGATCGCCTGGGCGCTGCTGCGCGCACTCGACGAGTTTCCGCAGCTCAATGATGGCTTCGCTGTTATCGATGGGAATCCAGTTCGCCTGCGGCGACCCAGCATCAATCTGGGCATCGCCATCGACATGGCAAAAAAGGACGGCACGCGCACGCTGCTGGTGCCAAATATCAAGAACGCAAACAAGCTTCGCTTCCCGGAGTTTCTGGCCGCGTATGATGATGTAGTAAAGCGTGCCCGCGAAGGAAAACTCCAGATCGCCGACTTCCAGGGAACAACAATCTCGCTCACAAACCCGGGAACGATCGGCACAGTCTCGTCGACGCCGCGCCTGATGGCCGGCCAGTCGGTAATCATCGCCACCGGGGCGATTGAGTATCCGGCGGAGTATCAGGCGATGGCGCCCGAGGCTTTGTCGCAACTCGGAATTAGTAAAGCCATCACCATCAGCAGCACTTACGATCACCGCATCATTCAAGGCGCGGAGTCGGGCGCGTTCCTGGCGCGCGTGCATGAGCTGATCATTGGCGGGTCCAGATTTTACGACGATGTTTTTGTTTACCTGGGTATCGCTCATGTTCCCTTTCGCTGGAACATCGATCAGAACCGTGCGTTAGTGCCCGGCGATCAAGCGCGAGACCAGGCGGCCAAGGAAGCCGGCGTAATTGAACTGATCAATTCCTATCGCGTGCGCGGTCACCTGATCGCCGACATCGATCCGCTGCACGCAATGCCGGTGCTCTACCACCCGGAACTTGATATTGAAACTTACGGGCTGACGATCTGGGACCTCGATCGCGAGTTCATAACCGGCGGGCTGGCGGGCACCAGAATCGCGCCGTTGCGCCGGATACTCGACATTCTTCAGCGCGCCTATTGCGGCAAAGTTGGCATTGAGTATCGCCACATCCAGAGCAAGGAAGAAAAATTTTGGCTTCGCGAGCAGATACGACGTCAGTTTGTTCAACCCGAACCGATTCCGGTAGAGATCAAGAAACAACTCTTGTGGAAACTGATCTCCGCCGAACAATTCGAACGCTTTCTGCACACGAAGTATCTCGGCCAGAAGAGATTTTCACTTGAGGGTTGCGAGACTATCATCCCGCTGCTCGATCAGTTGATTGAAGGAGCGGCCGTGCGTGGCGTCGAAGACATCACGATGGGCATGGCGCATCGCGGCCGGCTAAATGTGCTCGCGAATGTTATTGGACATTTTTGTGAACGTATCTTCGCGTCATTTGAGGGCTCAGTTCATCCGTCGTTTCCTGCCGATGAAGGCGATGTGAAATACCATCAGGGCGCTGTCGGCGAACGCGAGGCGGGTAACGGCAAGAAAATTAAGCTAACGCTGTCGCCGAATCCCAGCCACCTTGAAGCCGTCGATCCTGTGGTTGAGGGAATGGTGCGCGCCAAACAAGACTACTTGAAGGACCGGGTCAGCATGCCTCGCGAAGAGGTCATTGACCGCGCCCTACCAATGCTCCTTCACGGAGACGCCGCCTTCGCCGGCCAGGGCATTGTGATGGAGACGCTCAACCTCGCCAAGCTCAAGGGCTATCGTACAGGCGGCACAATTCACATCATCATCAACAATCAAATTGGATTCACAACTTCGCCGGAAGCCGGACGTTCAACTATCTACTCGACTGACGTGGCCCGTATGACTCAGTTGCCAATCTTTCATATCAACGGCGACGACCCTGAGGCTGCGTATCGCGTGGGGCAAATCGCTTTGGACTACCGCCAGGAGTTTAATAAGGACGTCGTGCTCGACGTGGTTGGATTCCGGAAGCTCGGCCATAACGAAACCGATGAGCCCAGCTACACGCAGCCGCTGATGTACGCGCGCGTGAAAGCGCACCCGGGCGTTCGCGCAATTTATTCGCGGCAGTTAATCAAGGAAGGTGTTATTACCGAACCGGGGTTAGAGGAACTAATAGCTGAGCGGGTTCGACGCTACGAAGATGCACTCGCGTGTGCCAGGCAGGTTGCTTCCAAGAAGGACCCGACATTAACTGACCCGTCCGTAGAAGAACTCGATGGATCAAACGTCGTCGAAACGCCGGTGAGTGCCGAGACAATCAAGGCCATTGCTCAGAAGATCGCCATCGTGCCGGAAGGCTTCAACATAAACCCGAAGATGGTCGGCCAACTCGCGCGCCGCGCGAAGATGGGTTCAGGGGAGTTGCCTATCGACTGGGCTTTTGCGGAAGCGATTGCGTTCGGATCGCTGGTCATCGAAGGCAGTCGGGTGCGTTTGAGCGGACAGGATTCAGGACGCGGCACGTTTAGCCAGCGACATGCGGTTTTGTATGACACGCAGACGGGTCGATCGTGGGCGCCG
>JBGQJH010000222.1:0-5120 GCA_041498935.1 Pyrinomonadaceae bacterium
GAAGAAGGGAGTCTCGCGCTCTTTCTTCGAGATGATGCCGGCGGTGACCGTTTGGTCGAGGCCAAACGGCGAACCAATCGCCAACACCCAGTCGCCGACCTGAGCCGCGTTGGAGTCGCCCAGGGTAACGGTCGGCAGATCCTGCGCCGCGTCGATCTTCACCACCGCCACGTCGGTCTCCTCGTCGATGCCGATAACCCTGCCGCGATACTTTTCCCCAGACTGCAAGCCCACAATTATCCGCGTCGATCCTTCAACTACGTGCTCGTTCGTAAGAATGTAGCCTTTGGGGCTCACGATGAAACCACTCCCCACGCCGCGCGAAGGGCGGCGCGCCTGACGACGAAACATGTCGAGCAGTGGATTGTTGGACAACTGATCGTCTTTGTCTTCGTTATCTTTGTCGGCAACCTCCGGCGCCGGCGTGATGGTCTCAATATTCACGACGGCGGGTTCCACTCGCCTGGCGATCTCTGCGAAAGAAGCGGAAAGCGCCTCGGGTGCATGCGCAATCTGCGCTTCGTTTTGCGCCACGGTTGGCCGCCCGGAGAGCATGGCGCCGACTCCGATTCCCGCCAGCAGACAGGCGACCCCGAGGGCAATGATCCAGACGCGGAGCTTCCGCAAAATGGCCCGTTCGTTGAGAGTTGTTTGGTCTTTAGCAAGGTCGAACATAAACACCACCTTCGAAAAAAGCTGCAAGTCGGGCCCCCGAGCTGCCACTAAATGGGTGACAACCGGGCGCAATGGGAAGGGCTGCAGTATAACTAATGCGCCACCGGGGAGCAAAAGAATCGGCCTAAGACGGGAACAGGAGGCAGGAGCGGGCGGCAGGAGCACGAAGGTCGATTTTCCATCTCTCATTTATCAGTGGTCATTTGGCATTTCGGACTGGAGGAGAGTCAGCAATGGAAAAATGAGAAATGAGAAATGAGAAATGAAAAATGTTATGGCCTCAGGAACACTTTCAAAATGCCCTTCTTTCCGGCGCGCTCCATAGCATGCACGCCCCGGGCAAGTGGATACTCTTCGCTGATTAAACTATCAATATCGATCGCGCCTTTCTTCAAGAGATCAAGCGCGGGCGCGAATCGACCGCAACGTGAACCCACAATACTAATCTCGTCAACCACGAGTCGCGCTTGATCGATCTCATCGATCTTGCCGGGACCCTGAAAAGTTGATTTCAACACCAGCGTACCGCGAGGGCGCAATAGCTCCAGAGCCCCGACGAAGCCGGAAGGAGAGCCCGACGCCTCCACCACGACATCAAACTCGCGCTTAAGTTTCGCGGCTGTTCTTGTTGTAGCCGTTTCGATACCACGCCGCTCCGCAATGCGTAATTTCTCAGCGTGCTTACCGATCAATATAGTGCTGGCCCCGCTCAACGCAATTGCCTGCGCGCAAAGCAAGCCCAGTTTTCCGTCGCCGATAATCGCCACTCGATGCGAGCTCTTGATGGCCACACGTTCCATGATGCCGCACGCGGCGGCGAGCGGTTCGGCGAAAACAGCATGCTCGTCAACGACCTTGTCAGGCACGGGCAAAAGATTCGTTAGTGGTAAACGCAAAAACTCAGCATGTGCTCCGTCTCGTCCAACTATGCCGAGGACCGTCCGGTTTCGGCAGTGACGCGGATCGCCCGCCTGGCATAGTTCACACCTTCCGCAGCCTGCATTGATCTCGCCGACAACTCTTTGGCCTACCATCGAGCCATCTGGCGCTTCCTCCACCACCCCGACAAACTCGTGGCCGATGGTTCCTTTAAACCCGGCGTAACCGCGCGCAATCTCGAGGTCTGTGTTGCAGATGCCGGAAAGCACAACGCGCACAAGGACCTCTGGCCCCGGCCCCGGCTTTTCAATTTCCCGGACCGCCAGTTTCTTTTTTTCGACTCTTAAAGCCTTCATAAAAACAGAGGTCAGATAAAAACAGAGGTCAGATAAAAACAGAGGTCAGATATCAGAGGTCAGAGGTCAGCTGTCTGACCTCCGATATCTGACCTCTGACCTCCGATATCTGACTTCTGACCTCTGACATCTGACCTCTGATATCTGACCTCTGTCCTTCAGAAACTCTTTGTTCGCGTGTAAACATTCTGCGCAGTGAGCTCAACTGTCTGTTTGCGTCCGGCAACGTTCAGGGGCAGACGCCATTCGAGATTCTCTTCGCCCGACAACTCGGCATGCAGCCACCAAACGCCCTGGCTAATAACGACTGAAGTCTGACCCTGCTTGTCTAATCTGGCTGTAACCGGAGCGCGCCCTTTCATGCGCTCGCTGAGAAAATCATCGAAGCGTTTGCCCGCGCGTCGCTCCGTAGAGTACTCGTGACTCGCGGCGACAATATCGAAAGGATATAGTTCGAGGGGTATGTCGAGCGCGCTAACGCCGATGTTACCTGGCTCTTGCAACACAATCTGCAAGATAGTTTCGGCATTCGTATCTTGCGGGTTTGATGAAGTTTGGCGAGGAAGCTTCCGATAGACCAACCAGCCCGAGACGACTAACGCGACGACAAGTGCCGCGCGGAGGAGAACAGTAAGCAGGCTATAGGAGATGCTGGTCGTTTTCACGTCTCAAAAAAAATCGCCAAATAGATTCTTAACAGAGTTCGGGTTTGAATTTATTCCGTTTGAACGCCGTCATTTCTTCAAGCCACGAACGTACGCAACCAAGGAATCGATCTCCTGTTCGGAGAGTTTCTTTCCAAATACGGGCATCTTGCCCTTGCCATTCATGATGGAATTGAATATGCGCTCGTCGCTTACACGGCCCTGCCACTCAGGATCGGTAAGATTGCGAGCGTGGTTCAATTTCGCTTTGAACGTTTTCGCGCGACCATCTCGTCCATGGCACGAAGCGCAGTCTTTGGTATATAACTCGGCGGCACTTTCGGCGCCAACTTTACCGGGCTCGCCGCTCATTACCCGGCTCGCAAACGCGCCGCCAAACGCTACGACAAAGAAGATAATTAACAGCGCATATCTCATCGATCTAGGTTCTCCGATCTGCAACTGGTCTGGCTTCGTGGGGAGCGGCAATGCTTTCCTGATACCCGGGCCCTGGAAGCCCGTTAATCAGTTTATGATGTAATCCATGATACCGAAGGCTGAATGTTTTGTGTATCCGCGAGCGGGCAATCTTCATGGGTTGAAAGGTTTCGGAATGCGCAGTAAGCTCAGAGTGTAATCAGAGCAAGGTTTTGACAGAAACAACGATCCACGAAATCACACGAATGTCCCTGGTGTCTTTTCGTGTAATTTCGTGGATTGTATTTTGAAACGTGAAAACGAGAAGTATCTCCTATAGCAAGAGGGAATTTGGAAATAACTTCAGACAAGTTTCGCGACGAATGCGGGGTCTTCGGCATCTATGGCCACGCTGACGCCGCTCGTCTGACTTATCTTGGCCTCTACGCGTTACAGCATCGCGGCCAGGAATCCTGCGGCATCAGCGTGTCGAATGGATCAGAGCTGCGCCTGGAACGCGCCATGGGATACGTCGCCGATGCGTTTGATCAATCCACGCTTGATCGTTTGCCCGGCGCCAGCGCGATCGGACACGTGCGCTACTCCACGGCGGGCGAAGTTTCAATTCGCGAGGCCCAACCATTTCTTGTTACCTGCCAGCATGGACAGCTTGCCGTTTGTCACAACGGCAACTTGCCCTTCGCCCGCGAGGAGCGACGCAAGCTCGAACGCGAAGGCGCGATTTTTTCCGCCACCTCCGACACGGAAGTAATTCTGCACGGCGTGGCGCGATCCAAAGCCGGGTCAGTTCGCGAGGCGATACCGGAAGTTTTGCGAGAAACGGAAGGCGCGTTTTCCATGCTCTTCCTGACGCCCTCGGAGTTGATAGCGATTCGCGATCCGCGCGGGTTTCGTCCTTTAGCACTGGGGCGATTGGGAGATGCGTGGGTGGTCGCGTCAGAAACGTGCGCGTTTGATCTCATCGAGGCCCAGTATGTTCGCGACGTCGAACCCGGCGAGATGTTGGTGATCAGCCAGGATGGTCTACGTTCGTCCCATCCTATGCCGGCACAAAAAGCTTCGATGTGTTTATTCGAGCACGTTTATTTTGCGCGACCCGATTCGCTTATCTACGGCCATTCGGTAAACGAAGCGCGACACAGGATGGGCGAGCGCCTGGCTATCGAACGGCCTGCCGAGGCGGACCTCGTCGTGCCCGTCCCTGATTCGGGCACGGTCGCGGCGATTGGCTATTCGGCGCAAAGTAAGATCAGTTTTCGTTTTGGCCTGGTGCGTAATCACTACGTTGGTCGCACCTTCATCGAGCCTCGGCAGTCTATTCGCTCATTTGGCGTGCGCATCAAGCTCAATCCCGTCCGCCACCTGATCGAAGGCAAGCGCGTGGTGCTGATTGACGACTCGATTGTGCGCGGCACAACTTCGAAAAAAATTGTGCGGATGGTGCGCGAAGCGGGCGCCAAAGAGATCCACTTGCGAATCAGTTGCCCGCCGACGATCAGTCCCTGCTATTACGGAATAGACACGCCCAATAAAGCCGACTTGATAGCCGCGCAAATGTCGATTGAGGAGATTTGCAAGTTTATCGAAGCCGACTCGCTTGGCTATCTTTCGCTCGAGGGAATGATCGAAGCGATTGGCATTAGTCCCGAATCCTCCTGCGTAGCCTGCTGGAACGAGAAGTATCCGACGCGCATTACCAGCGAAGCGGAAACAATGCACGAGCGCGATCATGAAGCTGTGACTTTTGAGGCTTAGTTGTACAGGTTAGGCGCTATGAGAAAACTCGCTGCACTTCTTCTGATGTTGGTTGCGGTTTCAGTTGTGGCTAGCTCCGTTACCGCAAGCCATAGCACGGTGCTGAACTCTGCTGACTCACGTGAAATTGCGGTGGAGGCCGTTCAAGTTGCTGAATTGCCTGTGAGTGTTCGCGAAGTAGTCCTTGCAAAAACACGGAATGGGTATGTGTTGAAATGTTCGCTTTCGAACAATTCAGCAGATCAGATTATCGGGCTGGACTATTTGCTCCTCGTAATTGATTCGAACAATGCAGCGCGAAAAGTTGTTAATGCGACGGAAGATTTCAGACTTAAGGGCTACGCAACTAAGACTCTGATTTCCCAAACGCCCC
>JBGQJH010000223.1:0-5116 GCA_041498935.1 Pyrinomonadaceae bacterium
GACAGCCACAACTCCTTCTTCGTAGCGCTTGCGCACCGCGCGCGCTTCTTTGTCAATACTGCGGGCTAAATCAATCATCGGGTCATTTGAATCACCAAGGCCACTATTGATCATTCTAATTCCCGCGGCGGCGACCTGCTTGCGATACTCGACGTCTTTGAGTTTACTTCCCTCGATCAACTCCGCGGCGCGGGCTTCCGGAGTCTTGCCCTTCAGCACTTTTTTCACCAGCGGATGATTCGCGCCATATTCGCTCTGCATGAACGCGAGCGAACTAGCAAGTTTCATCTTTTCGAAGTCATCATAGATAGGCGCTCCGGAATACAGCCTCGCTTCGAGCGCAGCCCGACGCGTATTCATAAACTCGGGCAGTCGCTCGGCATCAGGCTTCAGGCTTTCGTCAGCCAGGCGCACCAGCGTACGCGCGTAACCGAACAGCGTCGTATTAAACCCGGAAGCCAGATCCAGGAAACGCCGGTCGCGCTCGTAGACGGCAAGATCTTTCCGCCCTTTGGCAATAGCATCCCAGGCGCCGCCGTATTCCTGTTTCTTGCGCGCATCGGCGTTGATCGAAGTTCGCAACATCTGTTCAGCCACACGCTTCTTGGCCATCAGCTTTGGATCACGAAGGCCGGCGATTTGTCCGTTGTAAACCTTGATCGAATTCTCAACCGAGTTCAGCTCGTTTTGGGCGCGGCGTGTCTGCTCTTCGCCCTGCGCCATGTATTGCTTGAGCACCTTCTGGCGCGACACCAGCATGCGCTGCACCAACGGAATGCTGACATCGCGCAACGACTCGAGATGGGCCACCGTGTTCAGGCGGAAAGTTGAACCGGGATGGCCGGTAACAAAAACAAGCTCCCCGTCCTTCGCGCCGGTCTTCGACCATTTGAAATAGTTTTCAACCTTTACTGGCTGGTTGTTTTCATAAACGCGAACCAGCGCCATGTCGATGTTGAAGCGTGGGAAATTGAAGTTGTCCGGGTCGCCGCCAAAAAAGGCCGCCTGGAACTCGGGCACAAAAACCAGACGCACGTCGGTATATTTCTTGTAGCGATAGAGATTGTATTGACCGCCCTGGTAGAGCGTTACCACGTCGCTGCGCAGACCCGACGCCTGAGTCGACTCCGCCTCGATGGCGCTTATTTGAGCACGCCGCGCGGCATTTGCTTCCGCGGCCGACATACCGCTCCTGACTGCGCCGGTGACGCGAGCAGTGACGTCCTCGATGCTCATAAGTTGATTCAGCTCGAGTCCCTCGGCCTTAATTTCGTCAGCCTGGCTGCGAGCAATAAAGCCTTCCTTGGCGTAATCTTTAGTGGCCGTGCTCGCTTCACCGACAATGTCCTCGACAATATGATAAATTGTGAGCACCAGACCGTTTGGCGAAACAAACGAACCGGAGCCACCATTGTTGAAGCGCACTGACGCCAGTTGCACTTTGCGCAGCCAATCGTCAGTAACGTCGAACCCATATTTTTGTTTGATGTCTTCCCTGGGTACGTTATTAAAAGTCCACATTCCTTCGTCTAGCGCGGCGACAGGAATTGTTTGAAAAGTTAAGAGCGCAGTGATCAGCACACCCAGAAGCATGCTTCGATTCATAGATGTCGTCGGTTTCATCGATTGACCTCGCGAAAAAATTGTTTGCGGGGGAACTCTTTAGAGCTTATTACTGACCATTGGGATGCGTGAATTAGTAGCGTTTGGGCCAACGAAAGTCAAGTTGTGATCAAGTTGCCGGTGCGGAGCGAGCCTTCACTTTGGCAGGAGCCGCACAACCGGCTTACTGGGACCGCGGGCGTCTCGCCCGCAAATGAGCGCGTAGCGCGAATAGGGCGCCCACCCTTACCTCGATTTCTTGAACCAGGCGCTACTAAATGGCCAGTCACCTGGCTTTTCACATAGCCGAGCTTTTTCCGGATTGTTCTCGATGTATTGAACCGTCTTGCGAAAGTGCTCCTGGTTTCGTATGTAGCGATCGAAATAGTCTTCAATCCAGAATTGCCCGCTTCGGTGAAGCCTCTTGTTTGCTTCGTGTGCGGTGTAAGACTTCAGTGAATGGAGAATATCCTTCAACTCGTAGTTTTCAAACCGCGTCATCAGTGAATGTACGTGATTTGGCATCACCACCCATGCGAAAAGGTGATATCGAGTGCCATCAAATTTAAGCAGTGAGTCTTGAACCATGGTGGCAACGCTGGTCTGTTTGAGAAGAGCCTCGCCGTATCCTTGATCCAGGTACTTTTCGATACGTCGCTGTACAAGGATCCTTTCCTGCTCATACTTCAACGACTTTAGCTCTTCCTGCCAACGCTTAATGATTTTTTGGGGAATTGAATCAGCGAGATGGATCGTGATGAATTGCGGGATCGCGATACCATCGAAGTGCGGTAAATAGCCACGGCTATGCCACCCGGCGGCACGCAGTTCCTTTTGATGAGGGTCATCAAACAACGCCATGCTGTTTGCTAGAAAATACTGGCACCGAGCTCTGCTGGGTAGGTTGAGGCGTTAGGTGACCGCTCTTACTTCTTGCAAGGGATCTTGTTCGCGCTTCGCGCTCATTGCGGGCGGGACGCCCGCGGTCCCAGTAAAAGAGTTGCTCATCCACTCATGCAGGCTCCAGACCGAACGGAGCCGGAGTTGACGTCGTCCACGTCGAGCATTAACAATTGAGTATCGATGACAACAACGATGGATAAGAGGCGAATGCCGGCTATTGGAAAACTCTCACGATTTGCAAGAAGCCTGCTGGCGGAGTGGCAACGACTCGACTTGCCGGAGTCGGACGCCGAGATCGTGGTGGCAGTGTCTGGCGGCGCCGACTCCACGGCGCTCTTGCTTGGCCTCGATGAATTGATCACGCTGGAGAAGCTGCGACTGAAATTAACAGTCGCTCATCTCGATCACGGCCTACGCGACGACAGTTCCAAAGATGCCAAATGGGTGTCGCAGCTTGCGAAGGAACTTGGGTACGGCATCGTTGTCGGCAGGACTAACTTAAAGACGAAGACGACTAAGCCCAGGGAGAATCTCGAGCAGGCGGCGCGGAAGGCGCGCTACGAGTTTTTGCAGAAGACAGCCAACAAGAAACGTTCGGGCTTCGTGGTGACCGCGCACACTCTGGACGATCAAGCGGAAACAATTCTGCTGCGGCTCCTGCGTGGCAGCGCCGCCGAAGGATTGAGCGGCGCCCCGGCGGTCAGGGAACTTGTGCGAGGCTCGCAGGTGAAGCTTGCCCGCCCGCTGCTGGCGTGGGCGCGACGCACCGACACGGAAGACTATTGCCGCCGGCGGCAGATCGATTTCCGCGTTGATGCGATGAACGACGATGAAGCGTTTTCGCGTGTTAGGGTTCGCAAACAATTGCTGCCACTGATGAAGTCGTTCAACAATCGCGTGGTCGAGGCGCTTGGGCGGACCGCCACTTTGCTGGGCGAAGATGCTGCGGCGCTCTCGGATGAGGCCCGGCGGTTGCTTGAGTCGGCAGTGCCAAAGCCAGGTAAGAATAGTGAAACCAGGATGCCCTCGCTGAGCGTAAATGTTCTGTTGCAAGCGCCGGCTGCGGTGCGCCGTCGCGCGCTCAGAGAATGGATTTTGCGGTCGCGGGGCGATCTCAATCGCGTTGAAATGGTTCACCTCATCGCCGTTGAAAAGCTCCTGAAGGGCGAGCGCGGCGGCCGGGTGGCGGAGTTGCCCGGCGGGATAAAGGTCACACGAAGACGTGGAATGCTGGAGTTATCTCATAAAAAGGGCTTGAAAAAGGCCCCGGCGACCTCTAAAATTCCACCCGATCGACACCGCCGGGCATAGAACGGCGGTTTTCGCTTTTTGCGTGGCGAGAGTTCTGAGGAACTCCGGCGCTGTATGAGGGTTCTAACACAACGAGCGGTTATTGACTGGCATCAAAGAACTTCGCAGGAAATTCTTCCCGGGGACAGCCAAATTCGTCCTGCTTTCCTGAAGCGACAAAGCACCGCGGGATAGGGTATGATCTTAGTCGGAGGCGTTAATGACTTTGAGTTCCACAGCTAGACAAATAATTTTTTGGTTACTGATTGTTGCGGGGGCGTTGCTGCTTTATAAGCTGGTGAACCCAGGGAGCAAGAATTCGCAGGCAATCGACCTCACCACTCTTTCCGGGAAAATCGATGCCGGTGAGATCAAGCAGTTGACGCTCAATCAAAACGAGGCTGTCGCTCTGGACTCCCGCGGCCAGGAACTGCGCATTAAGGTCACCAGCGATCAGATTAGAAACAGTTTGTTCAATAAGGCTCAGGAAAAAACTGCTGACGGCAAACCCAAGGTTGAAAAGTTTGAAGATGATTCGGGCAGTAGTGGTTATATCTGGCCGATGCTGATCACCTGGGCGCCGCTGCTGTTCATTATTGGGATCTGGGTTTTCATGTTGCGGCAAATGCAGTCAGGAGGAAACAAAGCTCTCTCGTTTGGCAAATCGCGCGCCAAGCTTCTTAACAATCAACAGAAGCGGGTGACGTTCAAGGACGTCGCCGGCATCGAAGAAGCTAAAGAAGAGCTTCAGGAGATTATTGAGTTCCTCAAGGAGCCGCAGAAGTTTCAAAAACTGGGCGGACGAATTCCCAAAGGCGTGTTGATGATGGGCCCGCCCGGAACCGGCAAGACTCTACTGGCGCGCGCCATCGCCGGCGAAGCGAATGTTCCCTTCTTCTCTATCTCGGGTTCCGACTTTGTCGAGATGTTTGTGGGCGTCGGCGCGTCGCGCGTTCGCGACCTGTTTGAGCAGGGCAAGAAAAATGCTCCCTGCATCATCTTCATCGACGAGATCGACGCGGTCGGTCGTCATCGCGGCGCCGGACTTGGTGGCGGACACGACGAGCGCGAGCAAACCCTGAATCAGTTGCTGGTTGAGATGGACGGCTTCGAGTCAAACGACGGCGTGATCCTGATCGCTTCGACTAACCGTCCGGACGTTCTCGACCCCGCCTTGCTCAGACCAGGCCGTTTCGATCGCCGGGTAGTTGTTTCGCGTCCCGACGTCCGTGGCCGCGAAGGCATACTGAAAGTGCACACGCGCAAGATACCGCTGGGGGAAGATGTTGACATCAGCGTGATTGCGCGCGGCACGCCGGGC
>JBGQJH010000224.1:0-5111 GCA_041498935.1 Pyrinomonadaceae bacterium
ATGCAAACGGCGTTGCGAAGAACAGAAGCAGTAAAAGGGCAAAGGAAGAAGCGTAGAAACGTTTCAGAGTGATCATCGTGTCTCTCCTGGTTATTGAGTTTGACGAATTATCTATCGTGATACGCGTCGACGGCAAGGGACAGCAGCAGTTCCTTTCGGTTTACCAAATCTCCTACTAAAACTTAAAGCAGTGAAATCTGTTTCGCTACCAAATCTGGCAGCGCTTCGATTCCTCACGCACCATCGCATCGCCGGCTTTGCACTGAAACGCCTCGGCAAACTTCGGCATATTTGAGAGCGGGCCGTCGACGCGGAAGCGCGAGAGCGGGTGCGGGTCAGCCTGCGCTTGAAGTCGCGCGGCCTCGGGCGTGTCTTTCTCGGCCCAGACCTGCGCCCAACCCAGGAAGAAACGTTGCTCGGGCGTGAAGCCGTCAATGTCCGCCGGACGCGGCTTGCCTGCGAGCGACTTCATGAAAGCGTCGTAAGCAACGTAGAGTCCGCCGAGGTCGGCGATGGATTCGCCGGAGACAAGTTTGCCCTGAAGGTGCAAGCCCGGCTCCGCCTCAAAACCATCAAATTGGTTGACGATGCACTCGGCGCGCTCGTCGAAGTTTTTCTTATCGGTCTCCGTCCACCAGTTCTTCAAGTTCCCGCTGGCGTCGAACTCGCTCCCCTGGTCGTCGTAACCGTGCGTGATCTCGTGGCCGATCACAGCGCCGATCGCGCCGTAGTTGATCGCATCGTCGGCGTCAGGATTGAAGAAGGGCGCTTGCAATATACCCGCCGGGAACGAGATGTCGTTGTTGAGTGGATTGTAGCCGGCGTTGACGGTTGGCGGCGTCATGCCCCATTCCTTCCTGTCAACCGGCTTGTTGATCTTATTGAAGTCGCGCATCTGATCAAACTCACTGGAGCGCAGCACGTTTGCCAGGTAAGAATCGCGCGAGACGTTGAGCGCCGAGTAGTCGATCCACTTGTCGGGATAGCCAATCTTCTGTCCGAAGGCTTCGAGCTTCGCAATGGCTTGCTTGCGCGTGTCATCGCTCATCCAGTCGATCTTTTGCAGACGGTCGCGGAAGGCGGCGATCAGATTGTTGACCATCGTCTTCATGCGCGCCTTCGACTCGGGCGTGAAAGCGCGGGCGACGTAAACCTGGCCCAGCGCTTCGCCAAGGCTGCCGTCAGTCGCTGAGACACAGCGACGCCAGCGTGGCAGTTGTTCTTTCCTGCCCTCAAGCGTCTTGCCGAAGAAGTTGAAGTTTTCAGTCTCAAACTTTGAAGAGAGACTGGGCGCGGCAGCGGTAATCAAGTGCCAGCGCAGGTAAGTCTTCCAATCGGCGACGGGCACCTCAATCATCATCTTGTTGACGGCCTGGAAAAACTCCGGGTGCGCCACGTTGATGTCCCCGGTTGCCGGCGCGCCCGCGCCCCGGCGGTAGTCTTCCCAGGAGAAGTTTGGCGTCAACTCCTGCAACTTCGCCGGGTTCATCATGTGATATTGCGTAGTAACGTCCCGCAATTCGATGGGCGTGCGAGAATTCTTTGCGAGGCGCGTCTGAAGCGCGAGCACAGTCTGCGCGTTTTTAGTCGCCTGCTCCGGCGTGTCGCCGACCAATTGAAACATGTTCGCTACGTGCTTAACAAAATCGTCGCGCAGCTTCACTGATTTTTCGTCGGTTTTATCGTAGTAGTCGCGGTTGGGCAGGCTGAGGCCGCCCTGTCCGGCGAACGCCATCACCATCGAGCTGTTCTTCAAATCAGGCAACGAGCCGAAGCCGAAGAGCGTGGGGATGCCGTGACGATGCATGTAGGCGATCTGCGCCTGCACGTCTTTCACGTCTTTGATTTTGTCTATACGCGCGAGTTCGGGCACCAGCGGTTTCATCCCTTCCGCCTCACGCCTGGTCTCGTCTAAACAACTGGCGTAGAAGTCGCCAATCTTCTGATCGTTGCTGCCCCTGGCGGCATTAGTTCTTTTTGCCGCCTCTTCCAGAATGTCGTGCAGTGTCTTGCGGTTGTTCTCGGCAAGCACGTTGAAGCTGCCCCATGATGAGTAGGCCGCCGGGATTTCGGTGTTCTTGAGCCACGTGCCGTTGGCATACTGATAAAAATCCGTACAGGCAGAGGTGTTCTTGTCCATGCTGGCCACGTCATAACCGCGACCTGTTTGGCCAAACACCCCGGTCGTACTAATAGCCACGCTTATCGCCAGCGTCAGTGTGAAGGCAACGAGGGACTTTTGCGAATTCGTCATATGGTTCTCCATGAATTTGGCTGGAATGCGAAATCTCGTAACGCCGAAAGGGGAGACAAACTTAATAATCGCCCATTAAAGCCGAGCGTGCGTCCGTGTTCGGATACTACGTTGATCGAGGCAATTAGTTTCGGTAATTCCCGCGAAAGGTTTCTAACCCGGCCAGGACTATTTTCGCTTCCAGACTCTCGTTTGGAATCCGAATTCTCGTAAGATCCGAGTCCAAAGTCCAACGTCCAATGTCCAAAGTCAAACACCGGCGTCTTGACGTTGGACGTTGGACTTTGGACTTTGGACTTCATTGCAGCTTCATGCTAAAAGAAGCGCGCAGTCATCCGTCCCATCTGGAGGAACCACTACATGCCTAAGCGAACTTTTGCGGTAGAGGCCTGCCGCCGTTCCGCTCCTTTTCTAAGTAGTCTTCTGATTCGCCGCCGCTCGGTCATGCTGTTCGCTGCTGTCGTGATTGGCGGTCTCGTCTTCGCTAAGTTTGGAGCGCAGGCACAAACCACAAACGGGCAAACGCGCTTGCTGCGCACGCCGACAGTGAGCGCGACGCAGATAGCCTTCGCTTACGCAAATAATATTTGGACCGTGCCGCGCTCTGGTGGCAGCGCTCGCCGGCTGACGAGTTTCCAGGGCCAGACGGCAAATCCGCATTTCTCGCCTGACGGAAAGTGGATCGCGTTTAGCGGCGAATATGCGGGCAACTTCGACGTTTACGTGGTGCCGGCTGAAGGCGGAGAACCACGCCGTCTTACGTGGCATCCCGGCGCCGACCAGGTCCAGGGCTGGACGCCCGACGGCAACTCGATTCTCTTTTCATCGTCGCGCGCGACGTGGGCGCCGAGCGGGGCACCGCGCTTTTGGACCGTGCCCGCCGCAGGCGGTGTCGAAGAACCGATGCCGCTGCCGCGCGCTTACCAGGGCAAGATCTCCGCTGACGGCGCACGCATCGCCTACCGCATGAACAATTCCTGGGACGAAGAGCGCCGCAACTATCGCGGCGGCCAGAACCGGCCTATCTGGATTGTGGATCTAAAGAGCTACGATCTGGTTTCGCCGCCATGGACCGACTCGAAAGATGTCGATCCGGTTTGGATAGACGACGCAGTTTATTTCATCTCCGATCGCGATGGGGTCGCGAACGTTTGGGAATACCAGACGAGGACAAAGAAATTATCGCAACTGACTAAGTTCACCGATTTCGACGTCAAGGCACTTGACTCGGGCGCGGGTTCGCTGGTCTTCGAGCAGGCCGGGTACGTTCATGAATTGGATCCAGGGAGCGGCAGGGAACACATCGTTAACATAACCGCAGCCGGCGACTTTCCCTGGATGATGCCGAATTGGGAAGACGTCGCCAACCGCATGACAAACATGGCGCTGTCGCCGACGGGAAAGCGCGCGGTCGTCGAAGCGCGCGGCGAGATCTTCACCATCCCGGCAGAGAAGGGTGACGTGCGCAACCTGACAAACTCGAGCGGCTCCGCTGAGCGCGATCCGGCGTGGTCTCCTGACGGCAAATACATTTCATACTTTAGTGACAAGTCAGGCGAGTATCGACTCTACCTCGAAGCGCAGGACGGCTTAACTCCGTCGCGCGAAATCGTTTTGCAAAATCCGACGCACTACTACACGCCATCATGGTCGCCTGATTCGAAGAAGATCGTTTTCACGGACACTAATCTGCGGGTTTGGGTAATTGAAGCCGCCAGCGGTCAGGCGAAAGTGATCGGTAACGATCCGTGGATGGTGCCGAACCGCACGCTCAACCCTGTTTGGAGTCCTGATTCAAAGTGGGTGGCTTATGCAAGTCGTTTGCGTTCGATGTATCACGCGATCTTTGTGAGCAACGTCGAGACCGGTGAGACCAAACAGATTACTGACGGGCTCGCTGACGCCGTCTGGCCCGTGTGGGACGCAAGCGGAAAGTATCTCTGGTTTCTGGCGTCGACGGATTTTGGTTTGCGGTCGCAGTGGCTCGACATGACGTCATACGATCATGACGAAAGCTTTGGGCTGTATCTGGCAGTGTTGAAGAAGGCTGAGGCGAGCCCGCTGCTCCCTGAAAGCGATGAGGACAAGGGCGTAGGCACGGGCCGGCGTGCGCCGGCGCCGGGCGCTTGCGAGGCGCCAGGAGAAAACTCTCAAGCTGATCAGACCACGCCCACGACGACACCGCCGGCGCGCGTGCCTAGACCACCGGTTACAGTGCAAATTGATTTTGATGGCTTGCAGCAACGCATCGTGTCCGTGCCGGGAGTGCGCGAACGTCAGTACTCGGAGCTGCATGCCGGCACGGAAGGAATAGTGTTTTATCTTGAGGCTGGGCGCAATCAACCCGGCGGCGGCCCCGGTAGCGGCAGTGAGTTGTCGCGTTATCGCTTATGCGATCGCAAGGTTGCTTCATTCGCAACTGGAGTTGCGACTTACGAGGTCAGTGCCGATGGTCGCAAGTTGCTCTATCGCACAACCGCAGCAACCGGAGCCGCGGGTGCACCGCCGGCGCCGGGCGCTCTGCCTCCCGTTCCGTCGCTCTTTTTAGTTGAGGCCGATCGCAACCCGCCGCCAGCGGGTCAGGGGCGTCTCAATGTAACGCTCAGGATGTATCTCGATCCGAAACAGGAATTCAAACAAATCTTCAACGAAGGCTGGCGCAACGAGCGCGACTATCTCTATGTGCCCAATATGCACGGCGCTGACTGGCCAAAGATGAGGGAGATGTATGGACAGTTACTTCCCTACGTAAACCATCGCGCCGATCTCAACTACCTGCTCGACATGATGGGCGCCGAGATCGCGATCGGACATTCGTACGTGCGCGGCGGTGACATGCCTGAGGTGCCGGCGGTGC
>JBGQJH010000225.1:0-5083 GCA_041498935.1 Pyrinomonadaceae bacterium
ATTCCACACCTCTTCAAACCAGCGTTTAAGCAATGCTTTGTTCTCTTTCAACGTGCTTTGTTCCTGCATGAGTTTTCCTCCGCTGCACACCTCGCAAGGATTTTGGCAGTTTCACTCTTCAACCAGGTCAGCAGACATGGGCGCATCATCGGGACCTGCTGCTTGCCCAATGCGCAACAACCATTGCAGCTTCTCCGTCTGCTCCTCGTTTAGTTCTACAAACTGAACGCCAAACCCCTCAGCACTGTGGTGCCTGACTTCGCCTTCCAAATAGAGCCAATCGTCATCCGGCAACAGGACGCGAAAGCCGACAATCTCTCCGCGCCTCACTTCGCCAACGGAATCCAGATAGCAGCCGCCTTCGGAAAGATTGGTAATTCGCGCACTGTGGGCTTCCGTTGAGCTATCCCACATGGCGTTGAGGCTGACGCTTAGTCTTTGTTTGCTTCTTCGATCATCCATAGTCGCTCGCGCTCCCGATTGAGACTTAAGGTGACTTCAAATTAAAAGCCCATAGGAGGATGTCTTGTTCGTCGTGAGTTTCTGAGCAGGAGGCGTCGACGTAAAGACCGACGGCGGTCATCTTACACCGGAGAGGGCTTATTCCACATGAAACTTGTGCAGGATTCGATGGACGACCGGCGTGAGCACGATGCCCATGATTCCTATGAATACCAGACCACTAAAAAGCGCATAGCCGGACGCAAATAGTTTCGCCGCAGTGGTCTTAAGAGGATTGACCGGGCCCATACCTCCCAGAATCATTGCGGCCTCCAGCAGCGAATCAACCCAGTCGAAGCCGCCCAGCCAATGGTAGCCAGAGATGCCGATGAATAAGACCAGTGAAATAATGCAGCATGCGAGGCCCACGGCCGCGGCGAGTCTCTTGGCAAACACCGAGACGGGCGCGAGCTTTTCGTGACGTCGTTCAAGTCCAGGGAGAAGCCTCATGAGCGTTTAGGTCGTGGGAAACTGCGTTATCTCGCCCGGCTTGCGCAGCATCTTGTTTACTTCACCCAAGTGAGTTTCTTCTTCAGCTATCATCTTGCGAGCGTAGTCTTCGAGGAGAATCGAACGATCCTTCACCAGATCGTGCAGTCTCCTGTAAAGCTCCAGTCCGGTCTTCTCTGCTTCCAGCGACTCGAGCAGAATGTCGTTGATGCCGTGCTTGTGCGTCTCCAGCAGCGCGCCAATTTTCAATGACGGATGTTCGCCCAGGTGCGTCACCAACTCGCCGGCTTGGTTGGCGTGCGTGAGACAGGTAGTTGCTTCGCCGCGAAGCCAACTCACGATAGGGATGCGGCTGTGGCCAAAAACCATTAAAGCATAGTGGGTGTATCTGACTACACCGGCAAGCTCGGTTTCCAGGATATCATTCAACAATTCGACTGCCGCCGCGTTATCCAGGTTCTGATCTGACATGATTGTCTCCCGTTCCATTCCAGACTAGCGATTTCCTTTACAGTTGAACCTTCAGCCTATGTTTTAATGTTCAGCAGCTTAACTAACACCCCCGGGCGAGGCGCCAGGATTTGAGTTCTGGAACTTTACTGAACAGCATGCACGCACCTTCAAAAGCTCACGTCGTCATCTACAGTCGTCCGGGTTGTCACCTCTGTGATGAAGCCAAACAAGTTATCGAAGCGGCGCGCTGTCCCAACGAATATACGCTCAATGAGATTAACATTGAAAGCGATCCAGATTTACTGAAGCGTTATAAATATGACATTCCCGTCATAACTATTAACGGCGTCGAAGCATTCAGACACAGATTAACTTCCGAGGCGTTTCGGGAGAAGTTGTTATCGATCAGCGGGAGCAAGCCCGCCTTCCCTACCCCGAGATAATTGCAGTTGACTGCTTCACTTTAAGGATCGCAAAGCTTTCAAGCCAGTAACAAACCACTCAAGTCAGGAAATCTCATAGGTTAGGAAGGGTGGTTTACCCCCGCTGCTGATTCATTCAGATTCAACTGGCAGGAATACTCTGCAATCGATTCAAACAAGCGCTCGCGCTCCGGCTCGTTTGTGGACTGGCGATATGACATCACCAGTTCCTTCAACGTAGCGAGCTCCCGATAGAGTCCGGCGTTTTCGATCGGCGGCGTGAGATAAGAGATCAACTCGGCGTAGGAACGACGTTTGGCAATCGTACCCTCTGAAGGGTTGTTCACGCTGTAGATATAGATGTTGGGCAGCTCGCCAATCAACCTGTCAGGCCAACACTCTCCCGAAAGACCAATCTGTTTGCCCGGCATAAACTCCATCGCCCCGTGCGTGCCCACGTGGACCACTGCGTCGACATTCAGAACCTTCGAGAGATACGTGTAGAAAGCCATGAAGCCGTGATGAGGCGCCCCGCTTCGCGCCATCATCAACCTCATCGGGTCGCCTTCGTAACCAAATGTCGGTTGCACGCCAACGAAAACGCTGCCAAGCTGCAAGCCCTGAATCAGCAACTCCCGGCCAAAAGAATTAACGCTCCCCGGCGCCGCTCCCCACTCGTTCTCAACTTCGTCCACATACGGACAAAGACGGCGATATTCGTCAACGTTCATTCGATACGCGACGTTGGCAGTGGCCGCGAAGTTTTCTGCGTTTCCGCCGATGAGCTTTTCTCTCAAGACGTCAGCAGCGGCAGGTAGTTCGACATCGTAACCCTCGGTTTTAAGTTTATGGAGTGTGTCCCAGAGACTCGGAAACACATCGAGGTCTGCCGCCGTGCCGATGTTTCCTTTGTTAGGCGGAAAACAAAAAAGCGTTAGCGCGAGCTTGAGTTCGCCCCGCGGCGCGGTGCGCAAGCGATTCCAACGCTGCAAGCGGCGCGCAAACCTCAGGCAGCGATCATCGAGTGCTACCGGCTCAACTCCGCTCGCCGGAATGCCGCCGTAAATGAAAGGCTCCGTTGCGCCGTCGATCTCGGGAATCGCGATTTGCATGCCGGCTTGCACGGGATTGAGTCCTGTTTGCGAATCGCGCCAGGCGTCAATCGTTTGCGTGTCCAGACTCACCGCCGAGCGGTAAGGTCGATTCAACTGTTGCAGAAACTCAGCGGCTGCGGCGCTGTCATTCATCGCCGGTCCGCCAACAAAACTGAAGCCAGTCAGTGAGACGATCTGACTGACCCTGGAACGGTCAGTAGTCAGGGGTCCGTTGTCAGTGGGAAGTCCAAAGTCCAAAGTCCAAAGTCCAGAGTCCGGGGTCTTCGCTTCAAACCCGGTTGTTACCACCACCCCAGCGCGGCTGCCGCGCCCGGGACCCCGGTCCGCTCCCGGTTCTGATAGGACTTTGGACTTTGGCCTTTGGCCTTTGGCCTGAGCGTCGTCAACAAAGAATTTGCTGACGGCTTCGCGGTTGTCCATTAACGTCGAGAGCGCAGGAATGACACTCAAGCCCTCCGCTTCGATGGCGCGAATGAGTGCGTCGTAGTGCTTGGTGGTCTTGCTGACCACCTGCGGCCGCATCAGCAGTAAACCGATGGTTGATTCCGGATTGAGAGCTCGATCAGTACTCTCGCTTTTCGACTTTGGACTTTGGACTTTGGACTTTGGACTTCGGGCCGTGTACCACTTTTGATAATCGGCAAACGTCTCAAACAGCGTTGTCGCGTCAGGATGGTAGATCGCAATTGACTGCAAGCGCTCCGGTGGCGCGAGAATCGTCTTCTTGAGACGCGCGTCTGACCCATACTCTTTCAGTGCGCACAGAATCATCGAACGGATATTTGCAGGAGTGGGCTGAAGAAAATAGCAGAAGATGTTCAGGTAATTCTTAATGTCGCGAAGCTTGCCGGCGCTCGGAATGAAGCGGAGGAGAGTCGGCAACCGATCAACCAACTTCAAATACTGCCCGTGTCCATTGCGTCCATTGTGCTTGTCCGACGATTTACTGCTGCGCGCTTGGCGGCCAATCCATGAACCCGCTGCCGAGAATAGCCTACGAGCTCTTCTTGCTTCCCCTTTTTGCCTTTCCCCATTTTCCCCAGCTGCCTCGCCGCTTCCACCTAGAAACTGGTTTACGTCCAGCCGGCCCATGCGCGTCAGGCGCATGAGCTCCGGCATGCAGTTGATCACGATCACGGCTGTATGCTGGTGTTTGTACCGAGCAAGCGCGTCGATTAAACGCGCCGCGTTTTCACCATCCATTACGTGAATGGCGAAAACGACATCCGAAGCCTTCAAGTCCTGTTCGATGTCATTCCATTCGTCGTTATTGAGCGGCGTGCCAAAGTTGTAGCCTGCGATCCTCAGACCGAGATCATATTGGAGATTGATCTCGCGCTCCGCCTGTTTCAGCGGCGCCAGCAAACTCGATCCAACGTATAACGTGGTGACCTTCATACAACGCCTTCCAGTCGATCATCCCGATGGTCAACGATGTCGCATAGCTGTTCCAGTACTTCCTCGTCGGGATTCCAGTAACCGCGATTGTGCGCTTCGAGCAGGCGGTTCGTGAGTGAACGAACGGAATGGGGATTCAGCTCCAGCAACCGTTTGAACATGATCTTATCCAACAGGAACGTTTTGGAGATTTCCGTGTAAATCCACGGATCGACAGCATCCGCCGTCGCGCTCCAGCCGAAAGTGTTGGCCACATGATTTTCAATTTCAGCGACACCGCGGAAACCGTGTTTGAGCATCCCTTCATACCACTTAGGATTCAGCGTCTTCGAGCGACTCTCAAGGCGGACAGTCTCTGCCAGTGACCGAATTTTCGTCTGCGGTGAAAGCGAATCAGACAAGTAGATCGCCGGCCGAGATTTGGTGCGTGTTTCAACTGCTTTGGAAATTCCGCCGAGATATTCGAAGTAGTGATCCACGTCGGTGATACCGATTTCGAATGAATCGAGGTTCTGATAGGTAGCTTCCACTCGCGACAGCGCGTCATCCATCAAGTGGCGAGCTTCGCGACCCTCAACGGTTCGTCCGCTTGAGTCGCGCGTGTATGCGAAGCACTTGCGTGTGACAAACAGCTCGCCAAGCGCCTCCTCGCTGTCCCACTGCGAGTCCATCACCATGAAATTCACATTCGTACCGTAGTTGCCCGGCGCATTTGAAAACACTCGAGTCACAGCGTCGTCAAAC
>JBGQJH010000226.1:0-5008 GCA_041498935.1 Pyrinomonadaceae bacterium
AGTGGCGGGCGGCGTCCCGGCGATTATCGCTACCGCGAAAACTGTCTGGAATGAAATGGGTGTGGTGCGCGGAATCCGCGCGCTGCGGAAGCTCAATCAAAAGACAGGATTCGACTGTCCGGGTTGCGCCTGGCCCGAGCCTGATGGCGAACGCTCGCATGCGGAGTTTTGCGAGAACGGCGCCAAGCACGTCGCTGACGAAGCCACCACGAAACGCATGACGCCGAAGTTTTTCCACGAGTGGAGTGTGACCGACCTCGCCGGAAAATCTGATTACTGGCTGAACAAACAAGGACGCCTCACGCAGCCGATGGTGCTTCGCCGCGGCGCGACGAACTACGAAGCGATCGGCTGGGACGACGCGTTTACGTTGATTGCCGGGGAGTTGAATTCCCTGAACCACCCCGACGAAGCAATTTTTTACACCTCGGGACGGACGAGTAACGAAGCCGCTTTTCTCTACCAGCTTTTCGTGCGGCAATTCGGCACCAACAATCTTCCTGACTGCTCAAACATGTGCCACGAGTCGAGCGGCTCCGCGCTGAGCGAAACAATTGGAGCCGGCAAGGGAACGGTAACGCTCGAGGACTTCAATCTCGCCCAGGCAATCTTTGTCATCGGACAAAACCCGGGGACAAATCATCCGCGCATGCTGACTGCGTTGCAAAAGGCGAAACGTAATGGTTGCAAACTGGTGCACATCAACCCGCTGCCCGAGGTTGGCATGACGCAGTTCAAACATCCACAGGAGGTTTTAGGCTGGGTTGGCGAGGGAACGACGCTGGCAGATTTGTTTCTCCAGGTGCGAATCAATGGCGACGTGGCGTTGCTTAAGGGAGTTATGAAGGCGGTCTTCGAAGCAGAAGAGCGGCGGCCCGGTCGAGTGTTTGATCAGGAGTTCATTGAGAGTTACACCAGCGGCTTTGAGGAATTCGCCACTGCGATCAAGAGCGCTTCATGGGATGAAATCACGGAGCAGTCTGACATTGGGCAAACGCAGATTGAAGCTGCGGCCAAAATCTTTGTTGAATCCGAACGCACAATCTTCTGTTGGGCCATGGGCCTGACGCAACACAAGAATGCCGTGGCCAACATTCAGGAGATCGTTAATCTGATGTTGCTGCGCGGGCAGATCGGAAAACCAGGTGCCGGACTCTGTCCTGTTAGAGGGCACAGCAATGTGCAAGGCGACAGGACGATGGGAATTTGGGAACGGCCGACAGATGTCTTTCTCGACAAGCTTGGCGCAGAATTCAACTTTGAGCCGCCCCGCCGCCACGGTTACGACACCGTAAAGGCAATCGCAGCGATGCACGAGAAGAAAGCACGCGTATTTTTCGCGCTGGGCGGAAACTTTCTTTCCGCCACTCCCGACACGGAATACACGGCGGACGCGCTGCGACAGTGCAGGCTGACCGTGCACGTTTCGACGAAACTCAATCGCGCGCATCTGATCACCGGCGAACAGGCTCTGATTCTGCCATGCCTGGGGAGGACGGAGACTGACGTGCAAACGTCCGGACCACAATTTGTGACGACGGAAAATTCCATGGCCGTCGTCCAATCCTCGCGCGGTTTTCTGCCGCCGGCGTCGGCTGATCTCCTGAGTGAGCCGGCGATCGTCGCGCGCCTGGCGTCCGCGACACTCGGAGTTCGTTCAAATGTCGACTGGCAAGAGCTAACGGCCGATTACGATCGGATACGGAATCAAATTGCGCGTGTGGTGCCGGGGTTTGACGACTACAACGCGCGCGTGCGCCGGCCAGGCGGCTTCTATTTGCCAAACCCAGCGCGCGAGAGAAAGTTTAAGACGGCGAGTGGCCGCGCGGTTTTTACCGTTCATCCTTTGCCACGACATGAACTGAAGCCGGATCAATATTTGATGATGACGATCCGCAGCCACGATCAGTTCAACACTTCTATCTATGGACTTGACGATCGCTATCGAGGTGTGTTCGGTGGGCGCCGGGTTGTTTTTCTAAATCGAGATGATATGCGCCGCGCTAATTTGGCTGAAGGCGGGTTGGTCGATCTGATCAGCCACTTCGACGGAGAAGAGCGCGTTGCGCGCCATTTTGTGGTAGTGCCCTACAGCATTCCGCGGCGTTGCGCCGCCACTTACTTTCCGGAGACCAACGTGCTTGTGCCGCTGGGAAGCGTGGCAGACAAGAGCAACACGCCGGTGTCGAAATCGGTGGTGATTAGTATCAGGCCAGCGCAGAATGTGCCTGTGGGCAGAGGGTAGCCTTCCAGGCTGCCATTGAGCATTTCGCCGTTAATGCGGCTGAAGAACGGCTTGAGCCGCCTGGTCGTCGTATGACTTTTCAATTCGCCAAACCAGAAACTGTTTCTAAGGCCGAGCTGTATGCAAATCTGCAGTCACAGCTTCGCAGCCTGCTCGAAGGCGAGCGCGACTTCATTGCCAATGCGGCAAACTTTTCTTCGCTCTTGTATCACTCGCTGCCCGATCTTAACTGGACGGGCTTCTACTTGAGCCAGGGCGAAGAGTTGGTGCTTGGTCCGTTTCAGGGACAACCTGCCTGCGTGCGCATCGCGATGGGCAAGGGAGTCTGCGGCACTGCCGCGGAGCAGCGACAGACGATCCTGGTTGATAACGTTCACGACTTTCCCGGCCACATTGCTTGCGACAGCGCTTCGAATTCCGAGATCGTTGTTCCCCTAGTCAAGCATGAACGATTGCTTGGCGTTCTCGATCTCGACAGTCCGTCGTTTGCCAGGTTTGACGAGGAGGATGCGCTGGGGTTGAATGAGTTGACGGAGATTCTTATTGCAATGTCCGACAGACTTTAGTTTGTCGCAAGGCCAGTACCACCTGCGACTGACTAACTACAGTTGGTTGCATACAGAGGAACCTATGATCACGATTCGCAAAGCAGATGAGCGCGGCCACTTCGATGTTGGCTGGCTCAATACCTACCACACCTTCTCGTTTGATCAGTACCACGATCCGAATCACATGGGGTTTCACAGCCTGCGCGTGATTAATGAAGACATCGTGCAGCCGGGGCAGGGGTTTCCCACCCACGGACATCGCGACATGGAAATCGTCACCTACATTTTGGCAGGCGCTTTGGAACATCGCGACAGCATGGGCAACGGATCAATTATTCGTCCCGGCGACGCGCAGAGGATGAGCGCGGGAACCGGTGTGAGACACAGCGAGGCTAATCCTTCGCCAGACACGCCTGTCCACCTTCTGCAGATATGGATTTTGCCAAACGAGAAAAACCTCCCGCCTGAATATGAGGAAAAGAAATTTTCAGATGAACAGAAACGCAATAAGCTGCGGCTGATTGTTTCACCTGAGGGAGACGAAGGCTCAGTGAAAATTCATCAGGACGCGAAGCTTTACGCATCCCTGCTGGATAAGGATCAGGAAGTGGTCCACACTTTGGCAAACGGACGAAGCGCCTGGTTGCAGGTTGCCGGCGGCTCCGTGGTTTTGAATGACGTTGCTCTCCAGCAGGGCGATGGCGCGGCAGTCAGTCAGGAGTCAAGCATTCGTATTACGGCGCCGGAGCCTGCGGAAGTGTTGCTGTTTGATCTTGCGTGAAAGAATGGCTAACGACACCACCAACGAAGTACTCGCCGCCTGGGAAACCTCTTCCCAGTACTGGAAAAAGCACCAGGCATTGATTGAGAGAATGTTCGCGGCTTTATCGCGTGCACTCATCGATGATGCTCACATTGGTTCAGGGCAAACTGTGCTCGATGTTGGCGGCGGCAGCGGCGAACCGTCGTTGACGATCGCGTCGATTGTAGGCGAGTCGGGATCAGTGACCTACACCGATCCCGCGGCGGGTATGGTGAAAGCAGCGCGAGATGAAGCTGGGCGGCGCGGCTTAAATAACATCCGTTTTCATCAATGTCCCGCTGAGCAGCTGCCGTTTTCTGATAATTCATTTGACGCGGCAGTCAGCCGGCTCTCGGTGATGTTTTTCCCGGACGTTTTGGCGGGCCAACGCGAGATGCTGCGGGTCGTCAAACTTGGCGGCAACGTTTCCTTTGTTGTCTGGGCGCCGAATGAAGTCAATCCATTCTTCAGCGTTCTTACGGAAGTCCTTGATAGGTTTGTGCCGTCTGAGCCGGAGCAAGAAGACGCGCCGGCAGCGTTTCGTTTTGCCGCGCCGGGAAAACTCACCAAGCTCTTGCAGGAAGCTGGAGCTGTGGACGTAAGAGAACGCGAATTGGCATTCATGATAGAAGCGCCGATTACCGTCGAGCGCTTTTGGGAGTTGCGCACGGAAATGTCTGAAACATTTCGCAGCAAACTCAAGAGGCTTGTACCCGATCAGGTGGCCGCAATCAGATACACCGTGCAAAAGGCGGTGGGCAGTTACTTCAAGACAGGCGGAATGAGTTTCCCTGCAAAGGTGCTCGTAGTTACCGGACAAAAAGCCAGGTAATTAGCGCTTTAGGGGCGCACCTGCGTGTGCGCCCTGGGGCGAACATATAGGTCCGCCACTACATGACATTTCTCTACGACCGCGATTGTTTGCGCAGCCTGCCGCACCTCGTTGTATTCACGGACGATAGGCGTGCGTTCGATGACTATGTAACTCATCAGTGATTTAGTTGCGAATTTGGTTATGGAACCAACGCTCGCGAATCACTCGCAGGTTTGGTCAGCGCAAACAGCAGCGGCACAAACGCCAGGTACATCGTGAGTCCGCGCAGCCAACTTAGTCTCTGCCAGCGGCGGCCGCGCGCCAGCCATTCGGTCGCCGGCACGGTTGACTCGGGGCTGTGCTTGAAGAGTACGAGTTCGGGAATGAAATAAAATTGAGACACCAGCAGCACTATCACGTAGACGGCGAAGCTTATGGCGATGAGCTTGCGTCGCGAGCTTGAATTCCAGTTGAGAACCAGCGCAGCGACCAGCGAGATGATTAACAGCGGGTGAATAATCACCCAGAATATTCCTTCGTTCAAACCATAAGGCCCATTGACCACTACGGCCGAATCCGGAAGCGCAGAGAGATAAACG
>JBGQJH010000227.1:0-4981 GCA_041498935.1 Pyrinomonadaceae bacterium
AAGGCCCGAATACCACATGAGAATGAAAGCAACCAGCATACAAAACGGTATTGCAGCAGCAGTAATCAGCGAGCCGCGAAAGTCCCCCAGCAGCAACACAAGTATCAACAGCACCAACACCTCGCCTTCGATCAGCGACTTCACCACCGTGTGTACGCTGTTATCGACCAGCTCCGATTGATCGTAATAATCGACGATGCTCACGCCCTCGGGGAGTGCCTTGTTGATCTCGACCACTTTTTCTTTTATCCGCTCGATCACCTCCTTGGTGTTTTCGTTGATTCGTTTCAGGACTATGCCGGTCACGACTTCGCCCTGTCCGTCTTTGGTGACGGCGCCCTGGCGAAGCTCGTTCCCGATTTGAACTTCCGCAACGTCGCTCACGCGAATAGGCGATCCGCCGCGCGAGTCGAGCACGATGTTCTGAATGTCTTCAATGTCCTTGACCAGTCCCAGTCCACGAACGACATACTGCTCGTCTCCATGCTCGATGAAGTTGGCGCCGGTGTTTTGATTGTTGTTCTGAATTGCTTCGAAGAGTGTTTTGAGCGGGATGTTGTAATTGACCAGCGCCTGCTGATCCACAATGACGTGATATTGCTTGACGTCCCCGCCAAAGCTAAGCACGTCGGCGACGCCAGGCACTGTGCGCAGTTGCAGTTTGACAACCCAGTCCTGAATGGTGCGCAGTTCCTGAGTGCTCTTGCCACGACCGACGATCTCGTAAAGATAGATCTGGCCGGTTCCGGTCGTAATGGGTCCCATCTGAGGTTCGAACCCCGCAGGGATGCTATCCTTTGCGAGTGAGAGCCGCTCGAAGACCTGCTGCCGCGCGAAGTAGACGTCGACGTCGTCGCGAAAATAGACCGTCACCACCGACAGACCGAATTTTGAAATCGACTGCACCCGCACCACTCCCGGGATTCCGTTCATCACGTTCTCGATGGGAAAGGTTATGAGCTGCTCGACTTCCTGTGGCGCCAGTCCCTGACCTTCGGTGTCGATTTCTACCTGCACGGGGGTGACGTCCGGAAAGGCGTCGACGTTTAACCTGCCTAGCGCCAGAATTCCGCCCGCCACGATGAGCATCGAGACGACGACAACAAGCAATCGCTCGCGATAAAAGAAGGCAATGAGATTGTCGGTCATAGTTGGAATCTGAAGTTTGTTACAGAACCGGGAGCGGTAGCGACCGGGTCATAGGTTCATCGTTGAGTGCACGCACCCCGTCGCTACGCACCCCGTCGCTACCGCTCCGGGTTCTGTAGAGAGTCCTATTGCTCGGGCTTGCTTTGTTGAAGCAGCAAGTAGTTTCCTTTCACGACCACCTTATCGCCGGCCTGAAGCCCGTCGATAATCTCAACCCGATCGTTGCCTTGTATCCCGGCGGTTACCTGGCGCTTCTTGTAGCCGCTGCCTTCGCTTATGAAGACAACCGTTTTCCCGCCGTCGTTGAGCACAGCCGCTTGCGGGATCGAAATGGCGGTGCGATGCAGGTCGGTGATGATCTCCACATTGGCAAACATATCCGGTTTGAGCCTGCCGTCCGGGTTTGGCACCTCGGTGCGAACCTTCACACTTCGGGTCTCCGGGTCCACCACACTGGAAACCAGAATGACCTTGCCTGAGAAACTCGATCCCGGAAACGCCGGGACTGCAACCTTCACTTCCTGGCCGAACCTCACTCGCTCGAGGTCCTTTTCAAATACGTTCGCGTCGATCCAGACACGCGAGATATCGATTATCTTGAACAGGTTCGCGTCTGAACCTACGGTGGCGCCAATAGTGGCATTGCGCTCGACTACGATGCCTGCGATTGGAGAGGTGAGAGAGAAGACGGCGGCCAGGCCCGGTTTGCTTGCCAGCGCATCAACATCTGACTCTCTCAGGCCGAGTATGAGCAGGTGGCGGCGGGCGGCGGTGAGCGCCGCTCTCGTCCCGGCAACAGAGCTTGCCGCCGACGCCTTCGCCAGCTCAAGGTCGTGCTCGGCAGCCTCGAGATTTTTTCCCGCCGTGATGGTCTTCTCATAGAGCATTTTGGTACGGTCGTAAGTGGCCTGGGCGAGCTTGACCTCGGCCACCGACGTGCGACGAGCATTCTCAGAATCCGCGAGCGCCTTGAGATAATCGGCCTCGGCCTGATCGATGTCTGCTGATTCAAGGTCGGCCAGCTTCTGCCCTTTTTTCACCCTGCTGCCCTGGCCTGCATAAAGACGCACCAGCCTGCCTTCATGGACGGGGCCGATGTTTGCCATGCGGTCCTCCGAGACGAGGATCTTCCCCGTTGCAACTATCGTCCCGGCGATGGACTGCGGTGTTACCGTTTCGGTCTCTATTGCGTGGCTTTGCCCTGACTCCGATGTCACTGCGCTGGGCTGTGAGCGGGAAGGATTAGGAGGAGCATCAGCCCTCTTGCAGCCTTGATACACCACCACCAAGAGGAACGGCGGAATCAAAAGGGCATGAATCATTCTTCGGTAGACCATAGCAGGCATCCTTTCGGGCATCCTTTCAAGCATCTTTTCGCCGAGGCATTTACTTTTGCAGAGGCGTTGCGGTCGCCAGCTCAAGATCAAGCAGCGACACCTGGTAGTCAAAAAGCGTCTGGTAAAAACCGGCCAGCGTTTCGCGCCGCGTGCGGATCGCATCAAGCAACTCAAGCGTAGAGCTTTCACCGGCCTTCAAAGAAAACTCCGTCAGGTTCTGAATGTCATTGACTTTTGTAAGCACGCCGGTGCGGTAGAGCTCGACTCGCCGCTTCTGAATCTCAAACGCAACCAGTGCCTTGTCCACATCGCTCAACACTTGATTGGCAATAAGCTGCTGTTCGTTTTGCGCCTTCATTCTTTGGATGAGCGCCTTGGCTCGCTCGCCCTGATTGCGATCGGACACCGGTAGCGTAATGCCAACGCCAAAGTTGTAGGTGTTGCTGCCCAGCGGAACCTGTTCGATGCCCGCTCCTAACGTGACATCAGGGATGCGCTGAGCGTCTTGCAGGCGGATGGACGCGTCGGCGGCGCGCTCACCGAGTTGCGCGGCCTTTAAATCAGGTCGAGCAGCCAGCGCTTTTTCACGCAGCTCCGCAAGCGAGAACTCGTAAGGCCGATAATAGTCAATCGTCCCAGCGGCCTCTATATCCATCGCTCGATAATCTCCGCCCAGCGTGACTCGCAAGTCGCGCACGGCGAGCTCGTGATCCCTTTCCGAGTTGGCTACGTCCGCATCGAACTTGAATTTTTCGACTTCGAGGCGCTTCAGGTCCAGCCCCGAAATCTCGCCAAGCTGGTACAGCTCGGTCGTATGCTTGATCGTTTCCGCAAACGTTTTCTGATTCTCTATTGCCAGATTGAGCAGCGCCTCTGCCAGGAGCACGGCGTAGAATTTCTTCTTTAGATCGTTAGTCAGTTGCCACAAGACCATCTGAAACTCGGCCCGGGCCAGTTCGGAATTTGCGTTGGCCGCATCGATTCGCTTGCCTCGCTTTCCGCCAAGCTCGAGGGTCTCAGAGATGCCGTAGGAGAACGTCTGCGGTTTGACAAAGTTTCCATTGAAGGCGAGTGGGATATCGGAGAACCCTACGCTTAACTGAGGGTTCGGACGGAGCCGCGCAGTCAGTTTTTCCGCGTCCACCGTATCGATGTCGTAGCGGGCTGCCACCAACTGAAGATTCTGCTGCAAGAAAATCGACACGGCGTCCGAAATCGTAATAGACCGTTTCGCGGGAGGCACCGGCGTTTGCTGCTGAGCGCGAGGCAGCGCAGCGATGTCGACATTGATTCCCTGCAAAGGTTCGGGCGCCTTTTCCTGCGCCAGGATCGGATGAACTGTTAGCGCAAGCAAAAGCAGGCCGGCCAGGGACTTTGCGTGACGACTCTTTTGTAGCCGGCAGCATCGCGGCAAGCAACATCGGCCCTGGAAAACCACAGAATTGCAACGCTCACTGAAGCGGCGCGGAAAATTGCCCGGATAGTTGTTAGCGCGTTGATACATCCGATCACCTCGCATTCATCGGGTTATTAAATTGTTGTTAGTTGCGCGGTGCGAAACCTCGCCCCCGCTGGTAGGCCAGGCATTGGCAGACAAAGCAGGCCACCTGCGGGCTGATCATTTGGTTTCGGTGATATTTGGAGCGAGCAAGCAGATGAGCCCGCCACCGAGTTAGGCTCAGACGAGAGGCGGCGCGCGACCCGATCGCGGCGTGGTTGAAGTTGAGGGATAAAAAACTGTCAGCGTGACAACAAACGCAATTTCCACCAAAGGCGTGCGCGCGAACAGCGGCGCGTGGACGATGCCGTTGAAGAGTTGCTGCTGGAACTGGCACATCGAGCACTCTGTATGATGAGAGTGGCCCGTCTGCGAAGGGTGTGCTCCGCCTGCGTCACTTATGGCGGCTACGCCGGGACGATCCGGCGAAACGCGGCCGTGACTGTGCGCGGCCTCGACCGTCACGCCGTAGGTGATCACGAGAAGGAGCAAGTAGCCTAACGCGCGGCGATAGTTCGCACGTTGAAAGCTCACTGCTAATGTGGTCATCCTGCTAGTCACGTGTCATCTATCTTAGTACAGTTTCCTCATTTACGCGTATGCGCCTCGGAGTTAAATCCAGGAATTGAGTCTCACGCACTCCGAGTGTTCGCTGACGCTTCAAAAAGTAGCAGCGTGAGTATAGCAGGTTTCAAGTTGCAAACCAGAGGCGGTAGTTGAATCGTCTA
This sequence comes from Pyrinomonadaceae bacterium, assembly GCA_041498935.1. GTDB lineage: Bacteria > Acidobacteriota > Blastocatellia > Pyrinomonadales > Pyrinomonadaceae > PSRF01. The sequence goes on from JBGQJH010000227.1 coordinate 4,713, forward strand.
TTCAAGGTGGCCATAGTCTAGGTCTTGATTTCCTTCAAACTAGCATAGAGAGCATCGTACAAAAACGAAGCGAGTTGCACCGTTTCATGATCATCCCTGGTAACGAGCGGAAAGCCGTAGCTAATCAGCGCGAGACCGCGGGCCACCGGATGGGAATCCAACTGGTCCTTGAAGTCTGCAGCCTGGACGATACGAGCAAGCTCGACGAGTTCCGGATCGTCCGCGAGTCGTTCGTGTACGAGCGCAACAAAGGAGCAGCGACCCTGCGC
>JBGQJH010000228.1:0-4981 GCA_041498935.1 Pyrinomonadaceae bacterium
CAGCAATCACAACCCGAGCGGACGCTCGCTCTGAACCGCTCTCAGCTTTGATAATTTCCTCAACCACGCTGAGCGATAGATCGCCTGTTCGATCCGTGACGAAGATGATCTCGTAGTGTGGGTAACTTTGCTGAAAGAGTGCGGCGATGTTTTCCCGCAGGCCCTCTTCCAGGCCGCGGCAGGGAGCAATTACGGAACCAAACGGAGTGTAATCAGGAAGAGGACGCGCAGTTTCGCGTCGCACATAGGCGGCGAACCTGAGACCGCCGCGAAGCGACAGAACGCCTAGCCAGATGACTATCGCCGCAAAGAAATAGAAGATCAGCATCGTCGTCCGGCAAGACGGCTACATGTCCTACTTCGGCACTGCCGAGCCTACCGCAGCCAACGGTGCTACTAATTTCTGCGTAATGCTAATCAAAGGCTGCGGGTAAACGCCGATGAAAATGATGCCAAGCAGCGATACGACCAGGGCTGTCTGCAAAGCGGGCGACAACGATAGTGGCTGGTCGTCGGCAATGCGATCACCCAGGTACATCACCTTGATAAAGCGCACGTAGTAGTAAAAGGAAACGACAGTGTTGATGATCGCCCAGCCTGCGAGCCAGTAGTACCACGTCTTGCCGTCCGTTTTGCCGCGTTGGAGCAGTCCGCCAAAAAGAAAATACTTGCCGATAAAACCGCCAGTGATCGGCAAGCCGCCCAGGGACAACATAAATACCGCCATCATCGCCGCCATGCCGGGCGCTTTATGCGCGAGTCCGGTCATATCGTCAACGTTGTCGCCAATGATCCCGCGCCGGCGCAGGCTGATGATGATGCCAAACGCACCCATGTTCATGAGCGTGTAAACCAGCAAATAGATCACTAGTCCGATGTAGCCATAACTATTTCCGGCCACCAGTCCCAACAACAGGTAGCCCGCGTTGGAAATTGAAGAGTAAGCCAGCAGTCGTTTCGAGTTCTCCTGCGTAACCGCTGCCCAGTTCCCCACCATGATCGTGATCGCGGCCACTAAACCCAGCAGCGGCGCCCAGTCAGCCCGTATCGAGTTGAGCGCTGCGATAAAAATGCGCGCATAGAGCGCGAAGCTCGCCGCCTTGGAAGCCGTCGAGAGAAATGCGGTGACCGATGTCGGCGCGCCTTCGTAGGCGTCGGGCGCCCACATATGAAAGGGCACGGCAGCAATTTTGAAAAACAAACCAGCGGCCAGGGCGATCATTCCCAGCAACAGCATTGGTCTAAGCGAAGGGTCTGCCTGGGCGCCCGTTTGTCCCATGGTCGCGGCAATCTCGGCGACGCGGCGTCCTATCTCGCCCAGATTGGTCGAGCCGGCAATGCCGTAAAGCAGCGACATGCCATAAAGCAGCACGCCGGATGAGAAGGCGCCCAACAGGAAATACTTCATCGCCGCTTCGTTCGAGCGCTTCTCGCGTTTGGTGAAAGCCACCAGCACATAAAAAGTAAGCGCCATCAATTCCAGGCTGATATAAAGCGTGATCAAGTCGAAGCCGCAACCCAAAAACATCATGCCGACGGTGGCAAACAAAACCAGCGCGTAGTATTCGCCGTGCTGTTCTCCTTCAATGTCGAGATACCGTATGGAGATAGCGATTGCCAGGGCGGCGCCGATCAGGAAGATACTCTGGAAGACTAAGGCAAAGCCGTCGATGCGGATCATGCCGTAGAAACCGTCCAGCGGCAGACCGTCGCGGCTGAGCCAATACTGCACCCAAAGGGAAACGCCGGCGAGCGCTATACCCACGAGCGAAAAGTAAGCAATGACCTTGCTCTTGCGATACGGCAGAACAACTTCCATCACCAACGCGAGGCAGGCGCAGACCGTCAGAATCAACTCCGGAACGATGAGCTGGAGGTCGGCTAAGTTGAATAGCGCGGTCGTGCTGGCTTGAAGAAGAAGCATCGGTTCGAACGGATGAAGGATGAAGGATGAAGGATGAATAAGAAGTAGTATTAATCCAGGCATATTCATGTGGTTAAAAACGTCTCCGTACCTCAATCAATATTTGCGTTTCATCCCTCATCCCTCATCCTTCATCCTTCATCCTTCTTATTTGGCCGCGCGTTGCGGTGTTTGAGGCGCAGGCGGCATTCCCGGGATTGGATAAGTTGGGCGCACCTGGCGAACCATTGCATTCACGGGACGCTCGACGTAGTTCAAGAATGGTTTGGGATAGACGCCGATCCAAAGAGACAGGATCACCAGTGGCGTCATGTAAGCCCACTCCCGCGGGCTCAGGTCGACTAACTTTTCATTCTTCGGATTATCAATGGTACCGAAAAACATTCGCTGGTAGAGCCAGAGCATGTAGGCGGCATTCAGGATAATTCCCAGCGCTCCCATTGCTGCCCACACGGGATTCGCTTCAAAGGCGCCCCGTAGCGCTAGAAATTCAGAAATGAAAACACATAGCAGCGGCAGCCCGATCGCCGTCATGGCCATCGCCAGAAACACAGCCGCGTATCCGGGCATGACATGCGACAAGCCGCCAAACTCCGCGACGTTGCGGGTGTGCCGCCGCTCATAAATAATTCCTACCAGCAGAAACAGGGCGGCGGAATAGATGCCGTGGTTGATCATGTGGAGCACCGCGCCGTTTAGTCCGTTCGGATTCAGCGCAAACAGCCCGAGCATCACGATGCCCATCGACGACACCGACGAATACGCGACCAGCTTCTTGACGTCGCCATCTTTCTTGACGACGAAATACATCGCGGCCAGCGCGCCATAGATGATTCCCACAATGGCCAGAAAGACCATTACGCTGCGCACGCCAAAAGATCCGAAATACGATTCGTCAGCGGAGGCTGCCGGAAACATCGGGATATTGAAACGAAAGAAACCGTAGGTCCCCAGCTTCAGCAGGATGCCGGCGAGAATGACTGAACCGGCCGTCGGCGCTTCCACGTGCGCGTCGGGAAGCCAGGTGTGAAACGGAAACATGGGTACCTTGATCGCAAAGCCGAGAGCAAACGTAAAGAACAGCAGCACCTGCATCGCGCCCATCGGCATGACTGATCCGAGCCCCTGCATGTAGAGAATATTGAAAGTGCCGGTCCCATTCTGCGCGGCTGCCTGCACCGAGCTCGACACCAGCGCCGCGGCGTCCTTGTTTCCCGCAAGCAAGTCGATCGTTGCCTGACTGATCTGGCCGGTCAACGCAGTGTCCTGGGTTAAGAAGTACATCTTCAAGACGCCCAGCAGCATGACAACCGAACCCACCAGCGTATACAGAAAAAATTTGATGGCCGCATACAAGCGGTCCTCGCCGCCCCAGATACCGATCAGGAAGTACATCGGCACCAGCGACACTTCAAAGAAGAGATAGAACAGGAACAGGTCCATCGAAGTAAATACGCCGACAACCGCCGTCTGAAGCAGGAGCAGCAGGACGTAGTATTCTTTCTCGCGTTTCTGGATGTAATTCCATGAAGACAAAGCAGCGATCACGCCGAGCAACGTGGTGAGCACAATCAACAGCACCGCCACGCCGTCAACGCCCATTTGATAGCGCGCGCCAATCACCGGAATCCACTGGTGGTCCTCAAGAAACTGCATGCCACCAATCGTGCGGTCGTACGCCAGCAGGAGCAACGAAGCGACAAACGCAAGACCAAACCAGGCCGTGGCAAACTTCTTGATGAGCGCCGACTGGTCCTTCTTGAAGAGGACAAGAATAATGATCGCTCCCAGGGTGGGGAGCCAAGTAACGATTGAAAGGATTTGCAGACTTTTCATAAATTGTCCGTACTCTAGTCAGTTGTCAGTAGTGAGTCGTCCGTAGTCAGTAGTCGAAACTTTATTGGTGTCAAGATGCTGTCCTGGGTGTCGAAAAAACCACCGACAACGGCCAACTGACTACTGCCCCCCTGTCAAATTCCCAGCGCGAAAATACCCCTGACCATTTTCATGATGTCAGCGCCAAAAAACATCGCCACCGCGGCGACCAGTCCCAGCACCATCACCAGCGCGTAGTTTTGTGTGAAACCCGTTTGCGCTGCGCGGAAGAGCGGCGACATCAGACGCATAACAAAAGCCGCAATGGCGTTAACAAGTCCGTCGACAAAATACTGATCCGTGAGGCCAGTCAAGCGGCTTGAAAGTCTTGTAAGCCAAGCGGTGCCATTGACGCCGCCATCGACGACTTTCGAATCAAACGCAAAGACGGCGCGCGCGGCGTCCATCACTCGCCGCGTCACCGCCCAACCATAGAATTCATCAACCCAATACTTGTTGTAGCTGGCTTCGTAGAGCGGGCGCAGTCGCGCCGCCCAAATGTCCGGCAGCCGCGTGTCTTTCACATAAAAGAGGAACCCCAGTCCGATGCCAATTCCTCCAACCACCACCGAGATGATGATGAACAACCACTCCGTTTTAGTTTCGCTCAGCCTGGACTCAACAGCGTGCGCCAGATTAAACCCTTCACTGCCATAAGGCGGTGGAGCTTTGAACTCCTCAGTCACCAGCTCGATACGCGTCTCAGAGACGTGCGCCAATGGCTTGCCGGAGCTGTCAAGAATTTCATCAGTGCCAAAGTAGCGCGTCGCAGGATTCCAGATAATCGGATCGAGAAAGTTGACGATGTTCATCCGGCCGCCGATGTGTTTACCGCCGGTCAAAGCAGTGCTGATGCCGACCAAGCCGCCGATTGTCGCTAACACCGCGAGCACCGCGAGCGGCACCCACATGGATCGTGGCGACTCGTGCGGAATATGCGTTTGATGTTTCGGTGTATCGTGGTCTTTGTGCACTTCGTGTCCAGCTGTGTGCACGTGACCGTCCAAGAATCTTTCCTTGCCCCAGAAGGTCATCGCGACGAGTCGGGTCATGTAAAACGCCGTGCAGGTCGCGGCTACAGTCCCGACAGTCCACACGATCCAGCCGACGGGAATGTGCCTCGTCGCTGCCGCGTTCCAGAGAATTTCATCTTTGGACCAGAATCCGCTGAACGGAGGGATG